>JANNQH010000145.1:0-20681 GCA_031400655.1 Deltaproteobacteria bacterium
CAGGGCGCGATGGGCGAGCTCGTGATGGACTACGCCTTCGGCGAAGTCTGGGCGAGGCCACAGCTCTCGCGCCGGGATCGGAGCTTCGTCGTGATCTCGGTGCTCGCCGCCCTGAACATGACCCACGAGCTCGAGTTCCACTTGCAGGGCGCGCTCAACCACGGCGTCACGCGGACGGAGATCGAGGAGATACTGCTCACGCTCGTGGTGTACGGGGGATTTCCGCGGGCGATCGACGGGATGAACGTGGCGAAAGCTGTTTTCGCCCGGGCGTGAAGCGGGGGTCGGGGAGTCTTCTTCGCACATCGACTCGAATGAGGGATTCGATGCCGTCCGATGACATTCGCCTGATGATGGCCCAACTCGGCGTGGCGATCGCGGGCTTCAACGGAATTGCGGCTGCTGTCGACCGCGGGAAGCCGCGGAGTCTCGCCCGGCGCGTGATGAGCAGCGTGCTCGTGACGGCCGCGGCCGCGGTCATCGGCTAGTCGGTGGTGCCCCTCGTTCTGCTCACGACGTCGCTCCCGCCGGCTCGGGTCTGGCAGGTCTCGAGCCTCGGGTGGGCCATTTTTCAAATCGCGATCTTGTCGTTCCGGCGGCGGCAGGCTCGCCAACTCGGCCTCACCATGACGAAAGTGGTCGCGCCGCTCGTCGCACTCATGCTGGCCTCGATCGCACTGCAGCTCTGGAACGGGTTCTTCCGGAACCAGGCCGGGCCGCATCTCGTTGGCCTTGCCGCAAACTTGCTGATGGCGATGGGAGCGTTCTTCATTCTCGTCCACGACGATGAGACGTCCGAGCCATGAGCGACGCATCGCGATTCGCGCTCCGCGCGGATTCGGCGCGCCGGGCAATCCCACGAAGCATGCCGCGGAACACGAGCGCATGCAGCGGATAGATACCGAACCAGTAGGCGAGGCCCGCAAGTCCGGCCGGATGGAACGTCGCGGTCTGACGAATCAGAACGCCCTCCGCCGAAGGCTCCACCCCGAACTCGAGCCAGGCGCGGCCCGGAAGCTTCATCTCCGCGATCAGGCGAAGCCGGCGATCGGGCTCGATCGCCTCGACGCGCCACCAGTCGAGCACATCGCCGACGCGTAGCTGGTCGGGATCCCGTCGCCCACGGCGCAGCCCGACACCGCCGACGAGCAGATCGATCACGCCTCGCAGCTTCCAAAGGAAATCAAATGCGTACCAGCCGGTTGCGCCTCCGATCCGGCGGATCGGGGCAAACGCTTCCTGCACCGATACGTCGACGGAGATGACGCGCGAGTCGATCAGTCGATTGCCGAGGCGCTGGCCACCCCATGTGCGCGCCGGCGAGGCTGACGACAACGCATCGGACCAGCGCGTCTCGGCGAAGTCTCGGTCCTCGTTCTCGATCGCCCGGGCGATGGCGTCGCGGACGCCGAGCGGCTTGACTCGAAAATCACGCAAGGCCGAATCATCCTCGACGCAGGTTGGATGGCAGATGCTGTCGATCAGCTTGCGGCCGACCTCGGCGTAGATGGGCGTCACGATGCGAAGCCAGAGGCTCGAGAGTCGGGGTGTCAGCACGGGGACGGAGATCATGAACCGGCGAAGACCGCGCTGGCGCGCGTATTCGCGCATCAGATCGCCGTAGGAGACCCGGTCGGGACCGCCGATCTCGTAGACGCGGCTCGCGGGGAGGGGGATCTCGAGCGATTGCACGAGATATTCGAGCACGTCGTCGATCGAGATCGGTTGAGCGAGGACGCCCACCCAGCGGGGGGTGATCATCGCCGGGAGTCGCTCGACGAGCGATCGGATCAGCTCGAAGGAAAGGCTTCCCGAGCCGACCACGATCGACGCACGCAGCTCGATCGTCGGAATGCCAGACTCGGCGAGGATCCGGCCCACCTCGTGCCGGCTACGCAGATGGGCCGAGAGCTCGGCCTTGGAGTCCCCGAGACCGCCGAGATAGACGATACGCTTCACGCCAGCCCGGGCCGCCTCGCCCGCGAAGATCGAGGCCGCGAGGCGGTCGCGCTCCTCGAAATCCTCGCTGGCACCCATTGAATGAACGAGATAGTAGGCGACCTCGACACCCGAGAGGGCGCGCGCGACGGCCTCCCGGTCGGTGATGTCTCCCTGGGCAATCTCCGTCGTGGAGGCCGCTCGCCCTCGAAATTGATCCGGTCGCCGGACGAGACAGCGAAGCGCCCTCCCGTCCAATTCGAGGCGTCGCATCAATCTCCCGCCGACATAACCGGTCGCCCCGGTCAGCAGGATCACTTCATTCGCCTCGAGTAGTCCCAGGTGGAAGTCCTGGCCGGCACGATCCGGATGGCCATCTCGTCCTTGCCGCGGTCGATCAGCCAGCGGGCGAAGCTCGTGTCGCGGCGGCCCAGGTAGCGATCCACCAGGGCCAGGAGAATGGATTCGCCCTGACTGGGAATCAGCTCGGCGAGTCCTTTTCCCCTGACGCCGCGATAGGGCGGGGCGTCGCCTGCGACCTCGAATCCACAGCGCGGATCGGCCCGGAGTCGCCCGACGACCCAGGCGTCCGGCGCGGTCGCGCACCACAGCGCGCCTTCCTGCCAGAGGTACCAGAGCGACAGGACGTGGGGACTGCCCTCCCGGTCGAGACACGCCAGGCGCACGGGAACGACGATCTCCCTCAAAAGTTTTTCGATCTCATCGTCCGGAACCGCGCCCCGTGCTTGCATCGACCCTCCCGGCCTTCGAGCTGCCTGACTCGGAGGCTCGTGGCCCTCAGTCTAGGATTCCAGGGCGAGTTGGCCATGGAGCAGGGCAGTGGCCTGATCTGGTTCCGTACCCTGTACGCGCCGCGGCTATGAAGACCGGGTCACGGGCCCGATCCCCGCCTCCGCACTCAGGTCCTCGCGATAGGTCCGAGACGCCAGCCAGTAGTGCAGACATGCCCACAACAGAACAACGTTCATCAATGCCAGCGCATAGCGAAGGGCATCCTCGCCGCCGAGGGCGTCGCTGATCGCGCCGGCGATGGGCGGGCCGATGCCGTAACCGAGCAGGTTCATCGAGAAGAGCATGATCGAGGCCGTGATCGCGCGCATGCGCGGCCGCGCCAGGGACTGGGCGACGACGTGGCAGGCGCCGGTGTAGAAGTAGCTTCCGACGACACTGAGCGAGAGGGCGACGACTGCGACCGGCGTCGAAGGAACGAGATAGGCTGCGATCGAGAAAGGGATCGACGCGAGGCCCCCGAGCGCCAGCCACCAGAGGTACCAGCGCGCGTCGCGGGCACCGAAGCGGTCGCCGAGCCAGCCGCCGAGGTAGGTCCCGATGCCGCCGAAGATGCCGGTCAGCAAGCCGATCACGATGCCGGCCTGCGTACCGGTGAGATCGTGGACCCGCGTCAGGAAGGTGAAGTTGAAGGTGACCTGGGCACCGACGGCGAGGGTGTGCAGCGTGGCGGCGACGAGGATCTGGCGCATCGCCGGGCGGCGAACGAAGAAGCGGAGGATCTCGCCGACTGGCTCGACGCCCGGATCCGGGTTGCCATCGAAACCGCCGCGTTCTGGCTCGCGCAGCGTCGCACGGGTGAAGAGCGCGAGGGCGATGCCTGGTAGTCCGAACACGAAGAAGACCGACCGCCAGTCGAGGTGATCGGAGAGCGAGCCGCCGACGACCGAGCCGAGCAGGATGCCGATCGGGACGCCCAGCTGATAGGTCGCGAGCGCACGGCCGCGGTGGGCCCGGGGAAAATGATCGGAGATCAGCGAATGGGCGGCGGGGGCACAGCCCGCCTCGCCGATTCCGACGCCGATCCGGGCGATGAAGAGCTCGACGAAGCTCCGCGCGAAGCCGCAGGCTGCCGTCATTCCACTCCAGACGGTCAGGGCGACGACGATGAGCCCGCTCCGGCTCCCGCGATCGGCGAAGCGTGCGAGTGGAAGGCCGGCAATCGAATAACAGACGGCGAACGCGAACCCGGCAAGCCAGCCCGCCTGGGCATCCGACAACAGCAGGTCGGGCTGGATCTTCGGCAGCAGCACGTTCATGATCTGCCGGTCGAGCTGGCTCATCACGTTGACGGCGACGAGAATCGCGAGGGTCGTCTGGGCGGTGTGGCGGCGTAGGCCGCTGAACGCTTCGGATTGGCTCATGCGCTTCGGTCGGCCCCTCGGTCCATGGCGTCGGTCGGGTGCATCGGCCCCGTTTCAGCGAGGCATCGGCGTCCGGCTTCACCGGGGCTCGGATCGGTCGAGAGAATGGAGCGGCCGCGTCGAGAAGCAAGGTCTCCCGAGCGGTCCGCGAGAGCGGTACGCTCGCGGGTAACGCTTGTCAGGAGGACCTCATGGGATTGCTTCGGATTCTCGTTCGTTCAGTCGCAGTGCTCGTCGTTCTGGGTGTGGCGCTCTATTTCGGGGCCCGTCTCCACGATGGCCCGATTGCGATGATTCCAGGCGGCCCGCTTGTCTCGGGTGAGTTCGTCGAGACGCCGACGACGGATTGGACCTTCGCGACCGATCTGTCGGAGATCGAGCTCCAGCTCGAGAGCCAATCCATCTCGCGCACGACCTGGATCCTGGTCCGAAACGGCGTCGCCTACATCCCCTCTAGCCTGAGCTTTCCGCCCGGCAAGAACTGGTATGTCGAGGCACAGCGCGACGGCCGCGCGGTCCTGCGCATCGATGGACGCCGCTATCGCGTCCTGCTGACCCGCGACGACGATCCGACGCTCGTCGGCTTCGCGCGGCCTGAAGTCGAACGTAAGTACGGGTCGCCGCCCCCCGGCGAGGGCGGTGCCATGTTCTTCAAGCTGACGAGTCGAATCTGAATCACGCATTCATTTCCGAAGAGAGGATCGCGATGAGCCGGGAAGCAGTCGGTTGGAATGGCTTGGGTTATGCGGGCGTCGTTGCACCGGATCCCGTCGCCTGGCGCGCCTTCGCGACGGGCGTCTGCGGCTTGACACCCGCCGAGATCATTCCGGGGCCGAGGCCGAACGGGATCGCGCAGCCTACGCCCGATGCGGGGGGCCTCGCGCCGGACGGGACCTGCTTTCTCAAGCTCGACCGGCGCCAGTGGCGCCTCGCGATTCATCCGGGCACGACGCCGGGCCTAAGCTATCTCGGCTGGGAGCTCCGGACCGCGCTCGATTTCGAGCGCGTGGTCGCCGATCTCATCGAACAGAAGGTCGAGGTCCGGGCCGGGACAGCTGCCGAGCACGAGGCCCGTGCTGTCGACCGCCTGGCCGTGCTGCACGATCCCTTCGGCCACCGGCTCGAGCTCTTCCAGGGCGCGATCATCGATGCGCCCTTCGTCTCGCCAGCGGGGATCGAGTTCAAGACGGGCGAGCTCGGCATGGGCCACGCGGTTCTCCTGGTTGCCGACATCGAGAAGGCCCTCGCGTTCTACCGCGACATCCTCGGCTTCAAGCGCAGCGATTACATGATCTTCGGGCCCGAGAATCGCGGCATCCATTTTCTGCGCTGCACCCCGCGCCACCACAGTCTCGGCCTGCTCCAGATCGGCCCGCCGTCGGGACTCCAGCATCTGATGTTCGAGTCGACCACCCTCGACGGTGTGGGCCGCGCCCTCGACCGCGCGCGAAAGGCGCGAGTCCCGATCAGCTCGGATCTCGGGCGCCATCGCAACGACGGAATCGTGTCGTTCTACATGCACGGTCCGTCGGGCTTCGACGTCGAGCTCGGCTGGGACGGCGTTCTCTGCGGCGACGATTGGAGCGAGCGGCAATTCGCAGGCGGCGATGACTGGGGTCACCACGGGCTGGTGGCCGAGACTCTTGCACCGCGGAGCTAGGCGGAACGTCGAATCCCGACTGCGAAGAGGGCAAGACATGAATCTCGGCATTGCAGGACGCACCGCCGTCATCGGCGCATCGACGGAAGGCCTCGGCTTCGCGACCGCCCGCGCGCTGGCGGAGGAGGGCGTGCGGGTTTGTGTCACGGGTCGCGAGGCGGGTCGGGTGGCGGCCGCGGCGGAAGCGATTCGAAGCGGTGTGGCGGGCGCGAAGGTCGAGGGCATCGCCGCCGACCTGAGCACCGTCGAAGGCGCCCGCGCGTTGGTCGAGGCTGCGCGATCCCGCCTGGGGCCCGTTGACATCGTCGTCGCGAACGTGGGCGGCCCGCCGCCGGGACCGGCTCAGTCGGCCGATCTCGCGACGCTGCGCGCGTCCCTCGACCGCTGCCTGCTCGCGATGGTCGAGCTCTGCCAGGGTTTCTTGCCCGAGATGCGGGAGCGGCGCTGGGGTCGCATTCTCGCCATCACCTCGGGCGGCGTGCGCGCCCCGCTTGCCAACATGGTCTACTCGAATACGTCCCGCGCCGGTCTCACGAGCTATCTCAAGACCCTGGCTCGCGAAGTGATCGCCGAGGGCGTGACGGTCAACTCGATCCTGCCGAGCAACCAGGTCACGAAGCGACTCGAATCGCTGCTCGGGGACGGCATGGACCGCTATCTCGCGGGGCTGCCCGCGAAGCGCGGGGGCAGTGCTCCCGATTTCGGGAAGGTCGCGGCGTTCCTGTGCTCGGAGCCCGCCAACTATCTGACCGGCGTCGCGCTCTCGGTCGACGGGGGCACGGACCCGGGGCTCGTGTAGAACGCCGAGCCGTGTCCCGCAGCCCAAGCGCTCAGTGCTTCGCGAGCTCGCCCTCGATCGCCTTCACGAGGGGAGCGGCATCGGGAGTAGTGTCGGGCGCGAAACGGCCGACGACCTGGCCGCTGCGATCGACCAGGAACTTCTCGAAGTTCCAGAGCACTTCGGGCGCGCTCGTGGGCGTCATGCCGTAGCCCTTCAGCTGCTTCTCCATGGTGTCGCGATTCGCGGTCTTCGGCTGTGCGTCGGTCAGGTGGCGGTAGAGCGGATGCTTGTCGGCGCCCGTGACCTGGATCTTCGAGTACATCGGGAACTGGACGCCGAAGCTCGTCTGGCAGAACTCCTGGATCTCGGCGTTCGTCCCGGGCTCCTGGGCACCGAAGTCGTTGGCCGGGAAGCCGACCACCGAAAAGCCGCGGTCGCGATACGACTCGTGGAGCTTCTCGAGGGCCGCGTACTGGGGCGTGAGCCCGCATTTCGAGGCGACGTTCACGACGAGCAGCACGTTGCCCTTGTGCTCGCCGAGGGTCGCCTTGGTTCCATCGATCTTCTGGAGCGGGATGTCGTAGAGAGATTCACTCATGTTGGGTCTCCGGATGGCTTCGGAAATGTGGGGGGTGAGCGATCGAACCCGGGCTCGTCGACTCGATTCCCGATGCTACCGGGTTCGGGCGGCGAATTCGATCGGCACGGCGTGATGGCCGTGGAGGAACTCGCTGTAGGTGCGCTCGACGCCCGCCGGATCGACCTCGTAGTCGGGGGCAAGGGCCAGGATCTCTTCGAGCAGGATCCGGCCTTCGAGGCGGCCGAGGTGTTCACCGATGCATTTGTGGGCGCCGTGACCGAAGGAGAGGCTCCGCGGCGGTCGGCGAGAGATGTCGAACGAGTCGGCACGCTCGAATTCTTCCTCGTCGCGATTGCCCGAGGCCCAGAGGAACATGACGCCCTGGCCGGATGCGAGCTTCTTGCCGCGGATCTCGACCGGCTCCTTCACGAAGCGGCCGAGCAGATTCGTCGGCTGGTCGTAGCGGAGCGACTCGTCGTAGGCGAAGGGGATGAGGGAAGGGTCTTCGACGACGGCGCGTCGCTGATCGGGATGACGCCAGAGGTAGAGGATCGTATTCGCGACCGAGAGCGGGACGACTTCGGAGCCGGTCACGAGCCAGGTGTAGACCGTGGCCACCATCGATCCAAGCGAGAGGGGCTGGCCCTCTGCAGAGGTTCGGAGCATGACGGAGATGTGATCCTCGCCGCCGCGATCCCCCTCGGCCATGCGAGCGGCAACGATTTCGGCAAGCCGGGTCACGAGGGTGACTCGCGCCGCCTCGTTCTCCGGCGTCGTTCCGATCTGGCCAGGTGTGCGGGCGAAATAGCGGGCAATCTGGGCACGCAGCCCGAGGGCCTCTTCCCGGGGCAGCCCGATCAGATCGGCGATGACGAGGGTTGCGAGGGGATCGGCGAGGTCGCGGTAGACGTCGAAGCGACCCCGCTCGGCGAGCGGCCGAAGGAGCGTTCGGGTCTTTGCACGGACCTCACCCTCCATCCGGGCGATCGCGTTCTTCGTGTAGCTCGGTACGAACATCCGCCGGTAATCGCGCTGGCGGGGCAGGTCGAGCATCGAGAAGACCGGGTCGGGGGGCGGCGGGGACTTCAGCATCACCGTCTCGGGCGTGACGCCGCGCTCGGCGGTGAAGACGTCGTTCGTCGTGCTCGCGCGGATGTCCTCGAATTTCGAGAGGAACCAGGTGTCGTACTTCTCGAGATAGAAGACCGGCGCTTCGCGGCGGAGCTCTGCGTAATGGGGCCACGGATTGCGCATCACCGAGTCGCAGAACGGGTCGTACTCGATCATCCGGTCGCCTCCATCGCTGCTTCGCCCGAGCGGCCTCAGCCCTGGCCGAGCTCGATCATGTTGCCGTCGGGGTCGGCGACCTGCGAGACGCGGCGACCCGGGCGGAGCTCGAAGGGCGGCAGGGTGACCGAGCCGCCGAATGCGCGCACGGCGTCGACGGCAGCGTCGATGTCGCTGACCTCGAGCGTGAGGTATCGGATGCCCGACCGAGCCGAGAAGCTTGCGGCGCCGTCGGGCTCGGGCGGCGCGGTCGGGACCAGGATGCGCAAAATGCTATGTCCGAAGCCGAGCTTGTGAATAGTGCCGACGTTCGGGAGCGTGAGCGAGGGTTGGCGCTCGCAGCCGGCCACGCCTTCGTAGAAGCGGATCAGCCGCTCGGCGTCGCTCGTCACGAGGCCCACGTCGAGGGCTGGCTTCGCCATGCGGGATCCCATCGTGTCAGCTCCTTTCCAAAATGCACCGGGCTGGCAGTCGCCTCTCGGTAAACCTATAGGTAACCGACTCGAACGGCTCGCGCTGCGGACGCCAACGGAAAGGAATGCGATGAAGCTGGACCTCGACGAGTCGCAGCAGATCCTCGTCCAGACCTTTTCGGATCTGCTCGCCCGGGAGTGTCCGGCGAGCCACGTCCGCGAGTGCGAGGCGACGGGCCATTCCCCGAAGCTCTGGGAACGTTATGTCGAGCTCGGGGCGGCGGCGATGGGATTGCCCGAGTCGACGGGCGGCCTCGGGATGGGACTGCTCGAGCTCGGGCTCGTGGCGGCGTGTTCGGGCCGTGCGCTCGCCCCGGTTCCGTTCGCCGAGGTCGCGGCGGCGGGGCGGATCCTCGCGGCGATCGATTCCGAGCAGGCGCTCGCCGCCCGGATCGCGGCGGGCGAAGTGCTTCTTTCGCTCGTGCCGCTGCGTCCGCAGGCGATCGTTGGAACCGGCGCGGGCTCGCTGGGGCTGGTCCTCGTCCCGTCCGGCGCGGTCGTCGACGGGGTGCTCGCCCTCGAAGGGGAGTCGCTCGTCCTCTATGAGGCGGTACCCGATTGCCCGCCGCGTCGGGTGAGCGAAGTCGGATCGGGGGCCCATGCTTTCTGGGAGCTCGGTTCGTCGCGCGCTCACTCGCGCCGCGAGCTCGCACGGGGCGCGGCGGCCGCTGCGGCCTATCGGCTCGGGCTCGCCGAGTGGAAGCTCCTCATGGCATTCAGCCTGGTCGGCCTCTCCCGTTCGGCTCTCGAGCAGGGCGCTCGTTATGCAAAGGAGCGGATCCAGTTCGGGGTGCCGATCGGGAGCTTCCAGGCGATTGCGCATCCGTTGGCGGACTGTGCGACACGGGTCGACGGGGCGGAGCTCTTGTGTTGGGAGGCGGCCTGGGCCCGCGACGTCGAGCCGGAGCGCTTCGAGGCCCTCGCCGCGATGGCCTTCGTGTGGGCGGGTCAGACCGCCCAGCGCACCGCGAGCGTCTCGCTGCATACCCACGGTGGCTACGGCTTTTCCCTCGAATACGACATCCAGCTCCACTATCGGCGCGCGTTCGCCTGGCCGCTGCTCGCCGGCGGCACGCGGGAGGAGCGTAGCCGGGTCGCGGCGCTCGTCTTCGGGGAGCGTTCCGACGAGAATGCAGTTCCGCGTCCCGCGCCGGTCGCCCTGCGATCGGATGCGACGGGCCTCGACTTCCGTCTCGGACCGAAGGCCGAAGGGGTGGGCGAGGAGATCCGCGAGTTTCTTCGCCGCGAGTTCACGGCCGAGGATGCGGTGCGTGAGCGCCGAGAGGGCGGTGGACACGACTGGCCTCTCTACCGCAAGCTCGCGGCCTACGGCTGGGTCTCGGCCGGTTGGCCGAAGGAGATGGGCGGCGGGGGCCGCGATCCCTACGAGATGTTCGCGCTCTACTGGGAGCTCTCGAAAGCGGGCTTCCCCTGGTTCGGCTTGCTGAACAACAGCTTCATCGGCCACACCCTGATGGTGCTCGGCACCGACGAGCAGAAGCGCGAGCTCGTCCCGCGCATCGCGCAGGGCGAGGTGTTGGTGGCGCTCGGCTACAGCGAGCCCGGCGCGGGCTCCGACGTGGCGGCGGCTCGGACGCAGGCGCGCCGGGAGGGCGACCGCTGGATCATCGACGGCGAGAAGATGTGGACGACGACGGCGCACGAGGCGCAGTACGTCTTCACGTTGACGCGCACGAGCCAGCAGGACAGGCCCCATCGCGGGCTCACGCTGTTCCTCGTCCCGACCGATGCCCCGGGCGTCGAGATCCGCCCCGTCCACACCCTCGGCGGGGAGCGCACGAATTCTTTCTCCTTGAGTCAGGTCCGCGTCCCGGATAGCGCACGGGTCGGCGAGGTCGATCAGGGCTGGGCCGTCGTGCGCTTCGCCCTCGGTCTCGAGCAGGCGATGGGTTATGCGGATCTGCAGGAGCGCTTTCTCGAGGAGGTGAGCGCCTGGGCCTTTGCGCGCGGAGCGGACGGTGCGCGCCCCTTCGAGGATTCGCGCGTCCGGGAGCAGCTCGCCCAGTCGGCGATCCATGCCGAGGTGGCGCGCTTGCTTCGTCTCCGCTCGACCTGGCTCTCCGCCGAGGGCAAGCCCCTCGGTGCGAAGGGTGCCATGACGAAATCGTTCTCGGCGGCGAGCTACCTCGAGGACAGCCAGGCCTGGTGCGAGCTCGCGGGACCCCTCGCCCTGTTGGCCCACGACGAATCGCTCCGCGTGGCGGGCGGCCTCTTCGAAGAGGTCTTCCGCCAGACCCCGGTCAACACGATCTACGGCGGCACCGTCGAGATCCTGCGGAGCCTCGTCGCCGAGACCGAGCTCGGACTTCCGAAGAGCCGCTAGCCGGCGGTCGAGCGGCTTTGCCTTGGCGATTGATCAGAGCACGCGCTGCCAGTAGCCGACGTCGATCCAACGGTCGAACTTGAATCCGATCGCTTCGTAGTGGGCGACCTTCCGGAATCCGAGGCTCTCGTGGAGCGCGATGCTGGCGGGGTTCGGCAGCGCGATGCCGCCGATCGCCATGCGCAGGCCCTGCTCTTTGAGTTGGTCGAGGAGCGTCGTGTACAGGCGCGTCCCGAGTCCACCGCCGATCCGGTTCGGATCGAGGTAGATCGTCGTCTCTACGGAGAAACGATAGGCGGAGCGTTCGTGCCAGCGCGACGCGTAGGCGTAGCCGACGACCTGATCGCCTGGGGCGGCGACCAGGTAGGGGAGCGACATGCTCAGGACCTTCCCGATGCGGCCCGCGATGTCGGCCGGGCTGACGGGCTCTTCTTCGAAGCTGATCACCGTGTTCCGGATGTAGTGGTCGTAGATTCGCGCGATCGCGTCCGAGTCGTCTTGCGTGGCGGGACGGATCATTCCGGACCTCGCGGCGGGGCGAAGCGTCAGCTCGCCGCCCGCTCCCAGTTCGGGATCTTGAGGGTCTCGCCGTTCTGCGGACTCTTCACTTCGTCGAAGAAGGCGCGCACGCGGTCGCCGATCTTCACCGCCTCGGGCGCACAACCGACCACGTTCCCCATCACGTTGCAGCCCGGGGCCCCGTCGACGGAGATCACGGCGACGGCGTAGGGCACCTTCGTCTTGAGGGCAGGGTGAACCGAATGGTGGACCACGACGGCGCTCTCGACGCGGCCGCTGCCGACCATCGCACGGAACTCGAGGTTCTTTCCCTGACAGGCATAACAGAGATCGTCCGGCGGATGTTGCGCGTGGCCGCAATCCTTGCAGAACTGGATCTGGATCGATCCCGCCGTGAAATACGGCTTGTTGTGGGGCGTCAGCGAAGGGACCAGGAAATCGTCACCGAGGAGGCGGGGCATCGAAGTTCTCCGTAGGGCGAGCGCGCGGGCGGCAGGCGCCGGGCGCGCGAGGGTTTCAAGTCGGGCTCAGAGAGCTGCTCCGAAGAGGATGGCGCTGCCGGGCGCATAGCCCGGACCGCCGACGGCGAGCGAATAGTTCACGTCCTTCACCTGACACGTCGAGTCGCCGCGCGCCTGGCGCACGGCCTCGATCGTCATCTCGAGTCCGTGGATATAGGCCTCGGCCAGGTTGCCCCCGCTGGTGTTGAACGGAAGCCGCGCGTCCGGCCCCTCGAGCGCACCATTCGCGACGAAGGCATCGACTTCCTCCGGCTTGCAGTAGCCCATCTCGCAGAGCGCCATCACGACCGGGCCCGTGAAGTTTTCGTAGAGCTGGAGCACGTCGACGTCCTTCGGCTTGATTCCGCCGCGCTCCCAGATCATGCGGCCCACGTTCTCGTAGTACATGCCGGGGAACCACTTCTGCTGGAACGCGTTGGCTCCGATGTCGGGTCCAAGCCCCTGGGCCGCGGCGACGATCGGGACGGCCTTGCCCTTGAGATCGCGGGCTCGCTCGGGGGTCGTGATAATGAGGGCCGCCGCCCCATCGTTCTCCTGACAGCAGTCGAAGAGATGGAACGGCTCGACGATCCAGCGCGAGGCGTGATAGGCCTCGCGGGTCAGGGGCTGGCCGTGGCGGACGGCGCGCGGATTGCGCTGGGCGTTCGCGTAGGAGGCCAGCGCGATGCTCGCGAGGGCCTCCTGTGAGACGCCGTGGTCGTGCATCCAACGCTTCGTGTGAAGCGCGCATTCTTGCGCAGGGGTCATCAGGCCGTACGGCGCACCCCAGGAGAGGCCCTCGGGCGCCATGCCGGCAGCGATGCCGTAGCCCGAGCCCAGGCGGTAGAACTGGCCCTGGGCGAGCGCCCGGAATGCGACGACGTAGTTCGCATAACCCGAGGTCACGGCCGCATCCGCTTCCATCACGCAGGCTGCGGAGTTGTTTCCGCCTCCCGCCCACGGCGTCGAGGACCAGCGCAGCTCCTTCATGCCGAGCGCAGCGGCCACACGCAACGGGCTGTTTCGCTGGTCCATGTAGGAGATCAGGCCGTCGATCTCGGAGATCGGCAGGCCCGCATCGTCGGCGGCGCGCTGGATCGCGCTGCAGGCGAGCTGGAATTCGGTGTCGGGCGATTGCCCGTGCTTGTAGTAGGTCGTCTCTCCGACGCCGACGACGACGGCTTTTCCGTGCATGGGGGACGCGTGCTCCTCTTGTTGCTGGAGTGGCTCCTGATGGGGATGGGCTCTCGGCGGGCGAGAGCGCTCTCGCGACACAACCGCGTCGGTTTCGTAGCCGCGACGTGGCCTTCGCGACCTCGAGGCGGTCGCCGCGGCCGAGTAGGGGGGCGAGGGCGGGTGATTCTCGCCGGGTGGAGCAGTCAGCCCCACGGATCGACCATCACCTTGCACTGCGGCGCCCGCGCGAGCAGCCCCTCGACGGTATCCGTCAGCGCCTCGAGTCCGATCGTCTGCGTGACCATGCAGCGCGGCTCGAGGTGGCCCGCCGCCAGCGTCGCGATCACCTCCTGATAGTCCGCCCGGTCGTAGGTCATCGAGAACTGGACGCGCAGCTCCTTCAAGAGCGGCACGGCCGTCGTAATCGGCTCGGGGTGGAGCCCGTAGCCCATGCAGACGATCGTCCCCTTCGGCCGGATCCAGTTCATCGCCTGCATGACGGCGCCCGCAAAGCCCGCGCACTCGAAGACGATGTCGGGCGGTCCGCCGAGCGCCGCCCGGATCGCGGCCTCGGCATGGCCGTTCAGCGGGCCGGCGGTCGCGATGAACTCGCTCGCCCCCATCTCGAGAGCGAAGCGCCGACGCCGATCGCTTGGCGCCGCGACGACGACACGCGCCGCGCCACGCCGCCGCGCCCAGTATGTCGCGCAGAGCCCGATCGGTCCGGCACCCAGCACGAGGACCCGCGACTCGGGCCCGACCTCTGCCAGCCGCACGCCATGCAGCCCCACCGCGAGGGGTTCGACGAGAGCGCCATCCTCGAGCGTGAGCGGCGCCGGCAACACGTAGGCCTCGCGCTCGGGCAACGTCATGTACTGCCCGAAGCCGCCGGTCGGATGTTGCCGCCACGACGGACAGAAGGCGAGATGTCCGCGGCGGCATTCCTCGCACCGACCACAGGCGGTGACGCACTGGGCGGTGACGAGCGCGCGGAGCGGAATCTGTCGGACCGCGGCGCCGCGGGCCACGACCTCGCCGGCGAACTCGTGGCCGTAGACCTTGTCGCACTCCATCCCCGCAGCGCCTGTATAGGTGCTGACGTCCGTCGCGCAGATGCCGCAGCGGCCGATCCGGATCAGGATCTCGTCCGCAGCGGGCGAGGGCGTCGGGCGCTCTTCGATGCGGAACGGCTCGCGCGGGCCGGTGTAGACGGCGACCTTCATGGCTACCACTTCCGCCGCATCTGCGCGCCGCGACGGCGAGCGCGCAGCGCGAGATCCCGCTCCGCGGGCGAGACGACCGGCGTGTCCTTCGGCAGGTGCGCACGAACGTCGGCGAGCTTGATCCGCTCGATCGACGGACAGGGCGCCGAGCTCGCCTGGTTCCAGCGGTTCTGGATCACGCCCCGCAGATAGCCCCCCGTGTCGAGCCAGTTGGGCACGCCCGGATCGCGCAGCGACAGAACGGCGCGGAAGCGGCCGTCGGCATCGAGACGCGCCTGGTGGCCGTTCAAGCTCGATTGGCGATTCGTCCAGTCGATCGTCGCGAAGAGCTCGTCGGCCAGCATGAAGGACCAGTAGCGGACCTTGTCGGGAATCTCGGTCTCGATCACGAGCGCTTCGTCCTCGGCGATCTCGAAGAGCGTCTCGAGGTAGACCTGGGGCCAGGAGCTGCCGGTGAAGCCGCTGTAGTCGGTGACCTCGAAGCGGTTCACGATGCCATTTTTGCGCGACGCGTCGAGATGGATCAGCCAGGGCTGGATGCTGTACTCCATCCACTGGGCGATCTCCTGCATGCGCGCGGCGATCTCCGAGGCGGTCGGCTTCGGGCGCGCGGCGGGGATATCGAGGCGTTCGATCGACATGCGCGGATCGATCTCGGTCTCCCAGTCGTACATCGCGTGGCGGACGCCGAGATTCGTGGCCTTTGGATAGAGGTACCACCAGTCGCCACTCCAATCCTTCGGCCGCTCGGCGCTGAGCAAGACCTCGAAGCGGCCATCGGCGCCGATCGCGAGCTCGTCGACGTCGCAGTTGGCGAGGCCGGGTTTTGGTTTGTCCGTGCGCGTGAAATAGGTCTCGCTGACCGTCACGACGGCGAAGAGCGAGGTCCCGCGGTGGCCCGCGATGCGATAGCTCCCAACGCCCTCGATCGGGGCGTAGCTGTAGACGAAGTCGGGGACGGGGGCGGCAAAATTGAGGGCGCTCGAGAGCATCGGGACGAATTCGGGATAGTCGGGGTCGTTCGAGACCAGCCCGAAATGCCCGCCGGCCAGGGCCGAGAGCATCATCTGGTAGAGCGCCTGACGATCGTAGGCGTCGGAGGGATTGCGGAGCTTTGCGACGAGGCGGTCGGCGACGGGGGCCCAGCGGGCCAGATAGTCGTTCCATTCGGGGAGGGCGGTGGGGCGCGGCATGGAGTGGCTCCTGTTGAGGCCGTCAGGACGAGCGACGGTGGTCGACGAAATCGGCGCGGTCGCGGGGGCTGGTCATCATCGCAGTCGCTCCCGGATCTCTTCGGCTCGAAGACCGAAATCCTCGGGCCGAGCTTGCTGCCGACCGCGGGCAAGCACCGCGTCGCGCTCGGGCTGTGCGCGGATCCACGATTCCATTTTCACCGCCGTCGGCTTCGTGAGCTCGAGGCCGAAGCGGGTATAGATCCCGCGCACGATCCCCATCGGGTCCTTCGCGAGCTCCTCTTGATGCACGTCGTGGAACGACTCGGGTTGGCGGGCGCGCACACTGCGCGTATGCGTGGTCGCCTGCTCGTAGACGCGCAGCTGTCGCGGTCCGATCCGCTTCGCCTCGGGGCTCCCGGGCTTGGGGTCGCCGCGATAGGCGGCAAGCATGCTCGAGAGGGAGACGAGGGTTGCGACCGGATCGCGGTGGGTCAGGATCACGCAGGCGTCCGGGAAGACTTCGAGCAGACTGCCGATTCGCAGGAAATGGGTCGGGTTCTTGAGGAGCCAGGTCTTCTCGCGCTCGCGGTGGCCGATCAGTCGGAGGTTGTCGGCCAGGCGCCGGTAGCTCGAGAGCTCGTCCTCCCCGAGATACCAGTCGTCGTAGCTCGGCAGGTCGAGGAGCGAGGGCAGCTGATTCGTGACGAAGCTCTGCAGCATGAGGGCGAGGCATTCGTCGACGTCCCACGGCTCGATGCGGTGGAGTGCCGCGGCGCGCGGGCTCGCATTCAGGGTCGCCTTCGCGCGCTCGACGGCGGCGCGAAAGAGCGGATGAGCGGGCCAGGTGTCGCGGGGCGGACGCATGATCGGATTGGGGATGATCCAGCTCTCGAGGCCCTGAAAGCGGGGATCGAGGGCGAGCATCTGGTGGAGCGCGGTCGTTCCGGTGCGCGGGATGCCGGCGATGACGAGCGGGCGGGCGATGGGATCACCGAGGCAAGCCGGCGTCTGCGTCCAGCCGGCCTCCGAATGAAGCCGCCCGATCAAGCCGGGCAGCGAGAACGCGAAGGCCTTCGCGCGGGTAGCCGGATCGTCGGGGAGGTCTGCGTCGAAGGCAGACAGCGCGCGGGCAAGGCCCTCTCGATAGTCGTCGCTCCCGAAATCGGAGAGTCCCGTCTCTTGGCGGGCCGCCTCGTGCAGGGCGGGACCGAAATCCGCATAGCGTTTCGGAACGGCGTGGCTCACGAGATTTCACTCCGCCCTGCGCGCAGGGCCCTCACCAGTGATCCCAGTGGATCACCTCGGCGATGGGCTTGCGCTTGACCGGCCCGAAAGGCCGGTCGGGATAGCCGAGCGCGATGCAGACCGCGATCGATGCGTCGCTCGGAATGCCGAGCACCTTCCGCATCTCTTCCTCGGTCGCGACCTGGAAGGTCGTGAAAGTCGTGCCGAGACCGAGCGAGCGCGCCGCGACGATCAGGTTCTGGGCCGCGGGGTAGAGCGCGGCGTCGACCATCTGATCGGTGGCAGCACCGGGCGGATAGACCTTGCGGCCGCAGACGATGATCCAGACGGGCACGTTCTCGAACTCGTGCAGAAGATGCTGTGCCCCATCGATCATGCGGCTCACGGCGCCCGGCGTGGTCGGCATGCTCTGGACGAGAGGGAGCAAACGCTCCCGCAGCACCGGCCCGAGCTTCGCCTTCGTCGCCCGCTCGCGCAGCACCACGAAATCCCAGCCCTGGGAGTTGCCCGGGCTCGAGGCGCGGGTCGCCGCGTGAATCACCTTCTCGATCAGGGCCTGCGGCACCGGGTCCGGCTTCAGGTACCGGATCGCCCGGCAGGTTTCCATCGCTTCGATCGCGTCCATGCCCATTCTCCCCGGCCCGGTTCGTGAGACTCTGTCGCTCTGCTCGGACCCATATTGTCAAAGCCGCTCCTCGATCGCTCGCGTCGCCCGATTTTGCGTATAGTCGGAGGACCGACTGCCGTACCCGCGGAGGTCCGTGTAACGCGGCGCAGCACTCGATTCACGATCTCATTCACGAACGAGGAGTACGAGCATGGGACGCAAGTACAAGGTCATCTCGGGAGATGGTCACGTCGAGACGCCGCCCGAATCGTGGGTCAAGTACATGCCCGAGGAGCACCGCGACCGCGCACCGCGCCTCATCAAGCTGCCGAAGGGCGGCGAGGCCTGGCTCATCGAAGGTCAGCCGCTGATCCCGAACGGCCAGAACATCACCGGCCGCGGGCCCGTGAAGACCTCCGGAGGGAGCTACTACAAGGCCGATGGCTCCGCTGCGGAGGGAGCGGGCGACGCCAAGCAGCGCCTGCGCGAGCAGGACCTCGATGGCATCGACGCCGAGGTCCTCTTTCCGCCGGTCTTCGCATCCCGCGCGATCGAGAACATCGCCGACAAGGATGTCTACCGCGCCCTGGTCCGCGCTTACAACACGTTTCTCGCCCGCGACTACTGTGCGGTCGCGCCGGATCGCCTGATCGGTAACGGCGTCGTCCCGTCGACCGGGGTCGACGATGCGATCGCCGAGCTCGAGTTCTTGAAGCGCGAGGGCATCCGCTCGGTCTCGCTCCACAACTTCCCGAACGGCACCGGTTTCGCCTCCCCGGCGGACGACGCGTTCTGGAAGCGGAGCCTCGAGCTCGGCATCAAGCTCTCGCCCCATTTCGGATTCGGCCAGATGGCCCCGGGAATGGACCACGTCGGTCTCGGCACAACTGGCGACCCGTTCGCGGGGACGCTGACCCAGCGGGTTTCGGGCCAGCCGCCGATGTACACGATGAGCCAGCTGATCGTGGCGGGAGTCTTCGACCGCTTTCCGAAGCTCGAGTTCTACTTCGCCGAGGTGAACGCGAGCTGGCTGCCCTGGGCGCTCTTCGTGTTCGACGACAACTACGAGATCTTCCGCGGGACCTACAACCGGAAGCTGAATCGCAAGCCCTCGGAGTACGTGCTCGACCATTTCTGGTTCGGGATCATCCGCGACCCGAAGGCGATCGCGATGCGGGACCACGTGCCCTTCGATCGCCTGATGTTCGGCACCGATTTCCCGCACTCGGTCGGCACGTTCCCGAACTCGAAGAAGTTCCTCGACGATTGCTTTACGGGCGTGGATGAAAAGTTCTTCCGCAAGATGCTGCTCGAGAATCCGGCGAAGTACTACGGGCTCGACCTGAACAAGGACATCACGGAGACGCCCCGCGCCTGAGGGCGTGCGGCGTGAGGGGGAGCGATGGCCGAGCAGGTGGGGGATGCGGCGCTGGTCGAGCGCTTTCCGTGGGTGCAGATCAATCACGACAACAAACATCTGTACCGCGGCTGGCTCGACAAGCAGCTCCTGATCTCGCGCTGTCAGGACTGCAAGCGATTTCACCATCCGCCGAAGCCGATCTGCCCCGAGTGCTGGTCGTGGCGGGTCGAGCCGACGCCGGTCTCGGGGCGCGGGGTGATCCATCTCGCGATGTTCCTGCGCCAGGGATCGCCCGCGCCGGGCGTCGACTATGAGAAGGCGCCGCATCCGGTCGTGACCGTCGAGCTCGAGGAGCAGCCGGGCCTTCGCTTCACGAGCACCGTCGTCGATACGCCGCTCGCCGAGATCCGCATCGGGCTTCCGGTCGAGCTCGCGTGGATCGACCGGTACGGGGCGCCGTTCCCGGTCTTCCGACCTGCTCTTCGCCCGCGAGAGGGAGGCCGCTGATGACCGCGAATGAAAGCACTAGCGCCAGCGCGCGTCGTTATCCGATCCGGGACCAGATCGCGATCGTGGGTCTTGGCTCGACGGCCTTCAGCCGGGACGCGGGGGGCCGCACGCCTGCGTCGCTCGCGTGTGAGGCGGCGATCCAGGCGATCCACGACGCGGGCATGACGAAGGCCGACATCGATGGTGTGGTCGGCGTCCTCGAGCCGGGGGCGCCGCGTGCGAACCAGATGGCGGCGCTGCTCGAGCTGCCGAACGTGACCCATCACTCGGGGCCGATGCCCGTCGCGATGTTCGGTCTGATCGACGCCATGACGGCGATCTTCTCGGGCCAGTGCGACACCGTGCTCCTCTACTTCGCCTTCACACGGCTGCCCTGGAATTCGCGCTCCGCCGCCCAGGATCCGTTCCGTCGCTACGTCATGATGGGCGGGGGCACCGCGAAGCCGCCGATGCCCGAGTCGATCGATCCGTCGGCGGCCTACACCGCCTGGGCGAGCCGCTACATCCACGAATTCGGGGCGAAGCGGGAAGATTTCGGTCGCATCGCGATCAACATGCGGGCCAACGCGGCGCGCAATCCCAAGGCCGTGATGAAGACCCCGCTGACGATGGAGGGCTATCTCGCGGCACGCATGATCCGCGATCCGCTTTGTATGCTCGACATGGACGTGCCCGTCGACGGTGCCGACGCGTTCATCCTGACGACGACGGAGCGGGCGAAGCGCATCACGAAGAATCCGATCGTCATTCACGCGGCGACCGCGGGGATCATCGGCCATAACGATGAGGACCAGCTGCCCTCCCTCGCGCGCCACGGCCAGCACGTGGTCGTCGAATCGCTGAAGGCCCGCGGCGAGCTCTGGCTCGACGACGTCGACGTCTTCTTTCCCTACGACGGCTTCAGCATCATCACGCTCGGCTGGATCGAGAACGTCGGCTACTGCAAGCCCGGCGGCGCCGGTCGCTTCATGGAAGAGCATTGGGACGAGAAGTCGGGACGCGTGCTCATCAACGGCCGCGTTCCGATGAATCCCCACGGCGGCTCGCTCTCCGAGGGCGCATCCCGGGGTACGGGCCACCTGCGCGAAGCCGTGACCCAGCTGCGCGGCGAAGCGGGCCCGCGCCAGGT
>JANNQH010000146.1:0-1524 GCA_031400655.1 Deltaproteobacteria bacterium
GCGACGTCGATGGCCGGCATCGTTGCCGGTGGACTGGTAGGCGGACCACTCGGAACGTTCCTGATCGAGCGCCATCGGCTGCGGGCGAGCGTGGCCTCTTCGGCGCCGGCTCTGGCCAGTGGGAGGGCCAGCGGGCGGGACGATTCGGACGAGGAAGACGCAATTCTCGAGCGCTGGACGGAGCCGGAAGCTGTCGACGCCCAGGCAGTGCTTCGGAGCCTCATCTTCGTGCTGGTGGCGATGTGGGCGGGGTCGTGGGTGAGCACCGGTGTCGCGGCGCTCGGGCTCACGCTTCCGGCCTATATCGGCGCGATGGTCGTTGCGGCGCTGATCCGCAACATCGACGATGCGACGGGCTGGTTCCGGCTCTCCCATCGCTTGATGGATACCCTCGGCGCCGTGGCCCTCCCGCTCTTTTTGGCGATGGCGCTCATGACGCTGCGGCTCTGGGAGCTGGCGGGGCTCGCGTGGCCGCTGGTGGTGAACCTGATCGTTCAGGTCGTGTTGGTGCTCGCGGTGTGTAGCTGGCCGGTGTATCGCTTGATGGGACGCGACTACGACTCGGCGGTGATGAGCGGCGGCTTCGTCGGGTTCATGCTCGGGACGACGGCGAATGCCATGGCGGTGATGCGCACCCTGGTCGAACGCTACGGCGCCGCGCCGCGCGCCTTCCTCGTGGCGCCGCTCGTCGGCGCCTTCTTCATCGACTTCAGCAACGCGCTGATCATCACGGGGTTCTTGAATCTGTTCGGCTGACCAGCCGGGGTCAGGTCGTCCTCAAGTTTCCGGTCCGATTGCGCCGATCTCGGGGTGTCGGATCACCCGCAACCCGCTCATCTCGCAGGCGGCCCGATGCTTCGCTCTCGAGCCATGGAGTCGCGCATGCGTTCATTTTCGATCGCCGTGGTGGTCGCTGTACTCGTCGCGTCGATCGGGTACACGAGCTTGCGCGAGCGCCCCAGCGAGGCGGTGCCCGCGCGAGACGATGTGACGGCGCTCGCCCCCGAATCCGGCGCGGACGCGAGCGGCGGCGAGCTCGCGCAGCCTACGACCGAGCTGGCCTCGTTGACGACCGCGAACGAGGAATCCGACGCGAGCGCGAAATCCGTGTTCTACCAGTGGGTGGATGAGCGGGGCTCGGTGAACTTCGCGGCATCGCTCGACGAGGTCCCGGTCGCCTGGCGCAAGCGAGCCGGACAGGTCGAGTTCGACGCGAGCTCGTTCGTGAAGACCAGGAGCTCCTCGCCCAGCGCGACGCTGAGCCGCCGACAGCGGCCCATCTCCGAAACGGCTTCGAGGCCGGTCCGCGAGGTCACGGTCTACACCGCGCCCTGGTGCGGGTGGTGCCGAAAGACTCTCGCCTTTCTCGACGAACGCGGCGTCGACTACGTCAACAAGGACATCGAGGCCGACGAAGAATACGCCGACGAGCTGCGGGAAAAGACAGGCGGCACCGCGATTCCCCTGGTCGAGATCGATGGCACGCAGGTCCGTGGGTTCGACCCGGGCGAGATGGCTGCGCTG
>JANNQH010000147.1:0-2761 GCA_031400655.1 Deltaproteobacteria bacterium
GCGATGACCAGCGGCCCCGGCAGCCTCACGGGCAAGCAGGCCGCCGAGATCATCCTCGCCGGCATCGCCGCAAAGGAGTTCTTCGTCTCGACCCATCCGGAGATCACCGCCCACATGGCCAAACAACGCGCCGAGCATCTAGCGACGCTCTCGACACCGACATTGAACGACGAGGCGCGTGCCCTCTTACAAGGCTGAGGAGGTCCGCATGACCGCCATCATCGACATCGACTCCCATTTCGAGCCCGGCCAGGATTGGCTCGAGCCCTACCCCGGGCTCGCGAAGAGGCTCCCGAAGCTGAATCCCGGCCTGCTCGCGGTCGACGCGATCGTGGGCGACCTCTTGCGCGGTGTGCCTATAGGGGAGCGCCCGCCACTCGAGGATCTCATGCCCCCCGGCATGCTGACGCTATTCGGCGAGGAGAAGGCGGGCGAAAAGGCGCGGCGCGCCGAGTTCGCGGGTAAGAACCAGTTCCAGGTCGCGAATGCCGCTGCCCGCGTCAAATGGCTCGACGAGCAAGGAATCGCGCAGCAGCACGTGATCTGCCTGGCCGGCATCTCCTACAACCTGCAGATCCAGGAGCTGGCGCTTCGCCGGGAAATCATCTCGACCTGCAATACCTGGCTCGCCACGACCTGCGCGGCCGGCAACGGCCGGCTCCTTCCGGTCACCGCCCTCGAGTACACCGATCTCGCATTCGTCGTCGCTGAGCTCGCACGCATGCGCAAGCTCGGGAGTCGGATCTTCCTGATCCCCGCCTATCCCGTAAACGGCATGCCGCCTAGCCATCCCGACTGGGATCGCGTGTGGGCCGCGGCGGTCGACCTCGGCATGATGCCGATGCTCCACACCGGCTTCGAACGCATGCATTTCGATCCGGGCTGGGCAAACCAGGGTAACGACACGACGCTGCTTCGCATGATCTCGAGCTCCCATCGCCACGTCGCACCGACCACGCTCATCAACTCGATGGTCTACTCGGGAGTCTTCGAGCGCTTCCCGACCCTGACGCTCCTGCTCGCCGAAGTCGGAACCGGTTGGCTGCCGTTCCTGCTGCGAGAGATCGACGATCGAGTATCGCCGACCGCGGAGCTCTTCCTCGGGAAATCGAGCTTGAAGTCGAAGCCGAGCGAATACCTCGCGCGCAACGTGAAGGCGACACCGCTCTCCGGCGGCAACGACTCGCCGCTCCTGAAGATCATGGAAGAGCTGCCGGAGGAGATGATTGTCTTCTCCTCGGACTTCCCGCATTTCGAGGGCTTCACCGATCCGGCCGACCACTACCGCAAGCTGCTCGCCGGACTGCCCCGGCCGCGCGTCGAGCGCTTCATGGGCGGCACCATCAATGCGGCCTTCGAGCGGATGGGCGATGCGCTGATCTGATCCGAGCGCTCGATGGCCACCCCGCTATGCTGGGATCGCGGGGAGGTAGAGGTTCGGCGGGCTTCGATCGGGGCAAGCGCCCCGACCGATCGGAGAGCGGAACATGCAAAACGCAGATCGATTGCGGGGCGAGCAGATCGAGGGAAGCCGGTCCCGAGCGGAGCGACACGCCCTGCTCGTGTTGCTTCAGGTGCTCGCCTTCGTGTTCCCAGCTCTCGGGGCCCTCGCCCAGGTGTCCGTCCCATTCACACAGAATGACCTCGTATTGGGCACGCTCTCGAGCGAAGTCAGCTACACCGTCCTGCTGTCGTCGCTCCCGCTCCGCCCTGAGCTGATCGCCGAGGTCGTCCCCGACGACGGGTATCTCGACATGGCGCTGCAGGTCGAGATCTCGGGCTGCACACTCGTGAACCCGTTCGGAGGGAGCTGCCCCGCTGCGAAAATTTCGCCGCCGGGAACCGGTCCCCGCTCGATCTCCTACGAGCCGTATCGCTGTGTCGTGCCCAACGCCAACGGCTCCAACTACGTCGGCCATACCTGCAACGTGAAGGTGCGCGCCATGAGCTTCGGGAGCGCCGGTGCGCCCGCCCGCTTCGACCTCACGATCCGGGGCGTCACGGAGGTCCCGACCTCGACGATCTTCGGCTCGGTCACGACGAGCGTACCCTCCGTCTCCGCCAGCATCCCGACCACGACGGCCTCCTTCGTCAACGAGGGAACCAACTTTCGCTGGATCTACGACCTCGACCACGATGACGTCTTCATCACACCCGTCGTCGGCCGCTGTGAAGTCACGAACCAGAGCGGCAATCTATTGCCTTACACCTATCAATTTCAGGGGACCCCGACCTACCAGGGCCTCGATTGCTGCACCTGGCAGATCGATTCGTCGGCCGGCGTCACAGGGACCGGACAGGCTCTCTTCTTCATCAACGTCGACGGCAGCATTCCCGCCAATCAGCCCGGCGACCTCGACCTCGACGGAATCAAGGATCTCTGCGACAACTGCCCGACGACACCGAACGGCCCCTTGCTCGGAACCTGCGCTTCGGGGTCGAAGGCAGGCAGTCTGTGCCGCTCGAATCCACAATGCATCAATGGCCCGTGCAGCCTCTCTCAGGACGACCAGAATCTCGACGGGACGGGCAATGCCTGTGTGCCCGAGCCCGGCCTCGGAACGGGCATTCTGGTCGCGTGGGTCGGCCTGACTGCACTCGCGCAGCGAAGGGCGCGGAACCTGCCGGCCCATGTCGCCCGACAGCACAAATTCTGAACACGAAGAGTAGACATGAGATCGTTCGTGGTGACGGGCTCTGCCTCCGGCATCGGCGGCATGCTCGACGGCCTCGTCACCTGCGCGGGCTTGATGGGCCTCCC
>JANNQH010000148.1:0-1919 GCA_031400655.1 Deltaproteobacteria bacterium
CCGGCCCGAGCACGAAGCCCCAGAACACCAGCGACGTCACCACGACGAGCGGCGAGAGCCCGACGTTGTGTCCCATCACGTGGGGCTCGATCAGGCTGCCGATCAAGACATGGATCGCGAGGTAGAGGAGCGCCACCGCGATGGCCGACTCGGGCCCGTTGTCGACGAAGGCGAGCGCGACCGTCGGGATCGCCGCGATGATCGCCCCCACCGCCGGCACGAAGTGCAGCAGGAACACGACGAGCCCCCAGAGCGGCGCAAACTTGATGCCGAGCGCCGTCAGGCCCGCGTAGATGACGAGGCCCGCGATCGTGCTCGCGATCGTCTTGATCACGAGATAGCGGCGGACCGCCGTCGCGATCTCGGCCACTTGACCGTCGAAGAGCGGCGAATCGCCGAAGGCCTCGCGGACCTTGCGCGGGATGCTCTTCGCCTCGAGCAGGATGAAGAAGATCGTGAGGAAGATCAGGAAGGCGTTGTTGACGAGCGAGCCGAGGCTGCCGGCGAGCTTTCCCGCGATGCCCATCGCCGTCTCCGGGTCGAAGGGATTGGCTTCCTTGGGCGACGTCCCGAAATCGATTCCGAAGCCGGCGAGCTGTCCGATCACGCCGGAGGCAGCCGCCGCGAAGCGGGCTTGATACGAAGGCAGCATGCGCGTGAAATCGTTGATCGAGCTCGAGAGCAGGCCACCGAAGAAGGCGCCGATTCCGAGCAGCCCGGCGAGCACGATCAACAGCGCGATCGGATTCGGGACGCGGCGATCGTGGAGCCAGAAGAGCGCCGGTGCACACAAGAGCGAGACGAAGCCCGCGAGCAGGAACGAGGATTCCACTCGCCGCCTTCAGCCCCGCGACGATCACCACGACCGACGCGATCGCGAGCAGCGCGTTCAGCGTCTTGTTCGGATGGGCGGTGGAGCGATCGGGCGACACGCCGCAAGCATGCCGCTCCCGAGCGGGCACGGACAGGGCCCAGCGAGCCGAATCCGCGTGCTAGCGTGCTGAGACCGGAGGCGCGCTCATGGCCGATGCGAAGTGGAAGAATTTCGATCTGGCCGAGCTTGTTGCGAAGAGCGAGCAGCGGGGCAGTCCGTACCTCGAATTCCTGCGCGTACCCCAGCTCTCGGCGGGCATCTATCACCTCGACCGGAGCGCCCTCGACACCCAGAGTGCGCACGACGAGGACGAGGTCTATTTCGTCCTGAAGGGCAACGCGCGCATGATCGTCGACGGCAAGGCCACGGTGATCCAACCGGGCTCGATCATCTATGTCCCCGCCGACACCGCCCACGAGTTCGTCGACATCGAGGAAGACCTGGCGTTGCTGGTCTTCTTCGGCTCCGGGGGACCGTCAGGGGCGGAGATCTAGGGAGCCAGCGTGACGGTCCAGGAACTTCTCGAGATCGAAGAGATCAAGCAGCTCAAGTACGCCTACATGCGCTGCGTCGACCGCAAGCTCTGGGACGAGATGGCGACGCTCTTCGTGCCCGAGGCGACCTGCTCGTACAGCGCCGGACACTACAGCCACGAGGGCCGCGACGCGATCGTCGCCTGGCTCCGCAAGGGCATGGACAGACCCGGCTTCCACTCGACGCATAGCGTCCATCAGCCCGAGATCCGACTGATCGGCCCCGACACCGCGACCGGCGTCTGGAAGCTCGAGGATTACGTCCTCGACAGCGATCACGACATCGTGATCTCCGGCGCCGCTTTTTATGAAGATCGCTATGTCAAGCGCTCTGCTCGCTGGCTGATCCTCCACACCGGCTACAAGCGCGTCTTCGAGCAGATCGAATCGCGCAAGGACCGCCCGAGCCTGAAGCTCACGGCCTCGATGTGGCAGACCGGCGGCGCGAGCCGGATCAAGGCCTGAAGCGCGATGGCCGAGCTCGGCCGGGATCCCGAACGCGAGCGCCGCGC
>JANNQH010000149.1:0-9545 GCA_031400655.1 Deltaproteobacteria bacterium
GCCTTTCGATTCCGTCTCTCGACTTTCCGAAGGCGAGCGGCGAGAGCAGCGTCACGCTGATTCTCGACGCGACCTCGCAGAGCTTCGGAAATGAACGCTTCGTGCTGCGGATGCCGCCGCCCCGGAGCCAGGTCTTCGATCGCCACGACCTGAAGATGCAGTTCGACATGATGACGATCATGACGAACGAAAAGATTCCGGCCCCGCCGCTCGTCGGATACGAGCCCGATCCTTCGGTCCTCGGGAGCGATTTCTACGTCATGGGATTTCGCACGGGACGGATCCCGCCCGACAACCCGCCGATGATGATCACGGGCTGGCTGAAGGACGACACGACGTCCGACGAGCGCACGACGATGTGGACCTCGGGGGTGGACGTGCTCGCCCGGATCCACCAGATCGACCTGCGCCAATACGATTTCTCCCGGCTTCCGTGCGCGGCGAAGGGTGAGCCCGTGCTCGCGCAGGAGCTGCGGACGTTCGACACGATGTTCAAGCCGGAAATCCGCAAGCTCGCCGATCCGCGCATCCTCGAGGGCTGGGAGTTCCTGAGTGAGACGGCGCCCGATGACGGAAAGCCCGGGTTCTGCTGGGGCGACTCGCGGGTCGGCAACATGATCTTCGACGAGCATGTCCCGGTCGCCGTGCTCGACTGGGAGATGGCCAACGTCTCGGATCCGCGCAGCGACCTCGCGTGGTTCATCTGGATCGACCGCTGCAACAGCGAGGGGCTCGGTGCCACGCGGCTGCCGGGCATTCCCGCGCCGGCGAGCCTCTACGAGCGCTGGAGCGAGCGGACGGGGCGATCCATCCGCGGGATCGAGTGGTTCGAGCTCTTCGCCGTCGTCCGCTACGCGATCATCCTGGAGCGGAAGTTCGAGTTCATGCGGGAGCAGAACCCGACCCTCGTCGTGCCCAACTTCCCGGCGAACTTCATTCCCGCTCTCATGCAGGCGGTTCGCGGATGAAGGCGGTCCGCGCCTGGCGCCGGACTCGGCGAGAGCTAGGCGGGCGGAACGTAGATTTCGCAGGCTCCTTCATGGGAGCCCGTGATCACGAGCAGCCGCCCCATCGCCATGTACTGGCCGATCATGAGTCCCAGCTCGACGATCTCCGGGTCGCTGAAATGTGGGCGGAGCTCCGCCATGAAGTCCGCGTCGACCGTGCGGAAATCTGTCACCATCCGCTCCGCATAGCGAACCGCCAGCGCCTCCCGGGGCGTGAGATTCCTCTCCGCTTCGGGGAGGTGGATCTGCGAGACGGTTTCTTCGTCGAGTCCTTGACGCGCAGCCTGCGCGTAGCGTGCGAACAGTCAAGTGTTGCAAGCGTTCATCGCCGCGATCTTGAGCCGCGCGAGCTCCTTGATGCGGGCGGGCACGATGCCTCCGGTGTGGGCCGGGCGAAAGAACGCGAAGTAGCTCTCGAAGAGCTGCGGGGCGAGTTCCATGATGTTCATCGCGGGGAGACCTCCGCTCCTACGCTAGCGAAGGGAGCGCGGTGCAGGGCGGCAGCAACGCCCGAGTCCCTGACCTAGAGTCGGTCGACCGCCCCGCCAGCGATGGGTGCGACGAGGTGAATGGATGGCGTTCGATGCAAGGGACTCGGGCGCCGGGGGGCCCCTCGCCATCGCGGGGTCGCTCGAGGGGCCGCTCGCGGTCGCGCTGACGCCCGCGTTCCTCGGTCGGCGGATGGTCGCACTGGCGGCGCTCGCGAGCTTTCTGGCGAGCGGGGTCACGTTCGGCGCCTTCGGCAATTTCGTGGGACCGATCGCCGAGGCTTTTGGCGTCCCGCGCTCGACGATCGGCCTCGGCGCTTCGTTCACGATCCTCGCGATGGGCGTCGCGGCGCCCTTCGTCGGGCGCTGGCTCGACCGGGGTCGGGCGCGCGAGATGATGGCGGCGGGCGCGTTCGTGACGGGGGCCGGGTTGATCCTCTTGTCCCGGGCGGACTCGCTCGAGGCGGCCGGTTTCGCCTTCATCGGTTTCGTCTGTCTCGGCGCTGCGTTCTTCGGATCGGTGCCCTCGATGGCGCTCACGACGAATTGGTTCGCCCGGCGTCGCGGTCTCGCCCTCGGCTTCACCGTCGCCGGTGGAACTCTCGCGAGCTATTTCGCGCCCGCCTCCGCGCAATACCTGATCGATCAGCACGGCTGGCGTTTCGCCGCCGCCAGCTTCGGAGTGATCACGCTCGTGGTCGCCGTTCCGCTCTTCGCGTTCTTCGTGATCGGCCGGCCGGAGGAGATCGGCCAGCGTCCGGATGGAGACGCGCCGGCAGTCCCGCAGGTCGGCGACGTGGCGCCTCTTTCGTCGCACATCGAAGGGACGCGCGAGATGGGCGAGCTCGCGCGGGACGTTCGGCTCTGGCTCCTCGCCCTCGGCTTCGGGTTGATCATGACGTCCCCGGTGGTGCTGATGGGTCTGCTGGTCGAGTACGGCAAGGACCTGGGCTTCAGCGAGCAACAGGCCACCGCCTTCTTCGGCATCATGGTGCCCTTCTCGCTGCTCGGGAAGATCGTCATCGGTGGACTCGCGGACGTGGCGCCCCTCAAGCCGTCGATTGCGATGACGGTGCTCGTCAACATGCTCGTCTGGGCGCTGTTCTATTTCGAGCCGAGCTACCCGTATTTCCTGCTGACGGGCGCGATCTACGGAATCGGCATCGGAGGCGCCGCCCCGATCCACGGGGTGGCGACCGCGCGTTGCTTCGGGCGTGCGAATTTCGGGCGCGCCAACGGACTCGGTGCGATGGTGGCCATTCCGCTGCTCGCCGGTGCTTCGGCCCTCTCCCATCTCCTCGAGGGCTCGACCGGGAGCTATCAGGCGGGCTTCCTGGTGCAGATCGGACTCGTCTTGACGGGCGGGCTGATGCTCTCGCTCGTCACATTCCCGCGGCACGAGGCGGAAGTCGCCTGATCCGAGCGGGGCCGCGCTTCAGGGCTGGTACCAGATGGGCGAGCTCCAGGCGCGCTCCTGGATCGTCTGCGGGACCTCGTCCGAGCAGCAGGCTTCGTAGCCTTCGCCGATCGTCGACGGATCTTCGCAGCGCACGCCGGCGTCGATGCAGGCCCACTGCGTCCAGCGGCAGCTCGGGTTCTCGCGCAGGCGCGCATAATAGAAAGCGGGCTCGGCGGGATCGAAGTCGGGGTCGGTCCAGACGCGGCAGAGCTGGCCATGGCCTTTGCCGCGGGGCTCGCAGGTCGCGAGGTCGACGTCGGCTTTCTCGTCCCCTCCGGCCACGGTGAGCACGGTCTCCTTCGCGGAGCCGTTCTCGCTCCATCCCTTCACGATCTCGATGCGCTCGAGGTCACCGCCCGACGGATGCGCGTCGCGCACGGCGCTCACGAGAAAGCGCGGTGCCCCGGCGCCTTCCGGCCGCACCGGGAGGTTCCCGCCCATCGGCACGCCCTGCGCATAACCCGTCTTCGCGACGTCGCCGCCGTCGCAGGCATCCTCGGCATAGCTCCAGCCCCCGAAGAACCGGAGCTCCGGCCGCGTCCCGCTGGTCGCATAGGCCTCCTTGCGGAGCAGCGCCTCGAATAACGCATCGCGGCTGTTCTCCTCGGCAAAGAGCACCGCGAGCCCACCCGGATTGAGGGCAGCGACGTCGGGGAGGCCCGGCTCGAGGGCTTCGCTACCGGGCTTGCCGGCGCCGCCGTGACCCTGGAATCCGCGTTCGGCGACGAGGCCCGGCGTACCGATGTGGGTATCGGTGCTGCCGATCAGGCCGAAGGCGAAGGGGTTCGTGCCGAGGGCTGGGGCGAGCACGAGTCCGCGCTTAAGGGCGGTGCGGACGAAATCGATCTCGTTCGGCGCGTCGGAGGCCATCGGATTCTGGTGGTCCCGGGCCTTCTCGAAGCCGCAGCCCTCGTCGGTGACCCCGGGCGTCATCGCACACTCCGACTCGCCCTTGTGTTGCATGACCTCGACGAGGCGGTCGTAGCGGGCGCGGATCGCGGCTTCTGCCTGCGTGATCTCGGCGGCGGGCGTGACGGCGGAGGTGAAGGCCGAGCCGGCGCTCCAATTCGAGTTGTGCGGAATCGTGATCGACTCGCAGCCGGGCTTTCCATCGCGGCATTCGGCGTCGAGGCGATTCCAGAGCCTGATCGCCATCGAGCCGGTTTCCATCACGCTGATCGGGAGCTTCGGCACGTTCTCGTTGCGGAAGATCACGTTGCGATGGAGGTGGCCCCCATCGTGGCCGCTCGCGGTCCATTCGTAGGCGACGAAGCTTGTGAAGCGGCAGGAGGCGCCGCGATCGTAGGCGGCTTCGGCGGCGCTCTGGTGCTCGCTCCAGACCGTACCCGCCGCCGCGAGGCAGTGCGCGGCGCCTTCGCCGCAGAAGCCCCAGCGCGACTCGAACAGCGAATAGCGTCCATTCATGATGAAGAAGGCGACGCGCGGGAAGTTGCGGTAGAGGCCGCAGACGAGGGAGTCGTGGCCGGGCTGGCCAGGCGTTCGGCAGATGTGGACCTCGCCGATCTGTTCGGCGTGATCGGTGACGGCGGCAAAGTCGAGGGGGCGATCGAGCTTGACCCTGCGAAGCGATTTTCCCGCCGCGTCGAAGGGCTGGATTCCGAGTGACTCGCCGGTCGCGAAGCGATAGGCGTCGCGGGGCGTGACGCGCGTGTCCTGGGTCGAGGCGTCCTGGGAGCGCGCCGTGTGGACGTGGAGATCGCCGAAGAACGGTCTCCGCTGCGGGACGTAGTCCTCACACGCGGCGCGGGTCTCGGTCAGGCGGTAGGGCAGCGTCGCGGGGCGCACGACGACGGGGGCAGGTTCGGGGTCGGCCACAGCGGCCGCCGTTGCTGCGGTAGAGGCCGCGGTAGAGAGCGAGCCGAGCGCGGCCGCCGCGAGGGCGGCTGCACAGATCCACGGGACCAGGAACGAGGCGGGGCGGCGCCGCGATCCGTTCATCCTCAGAGCGGCGCCTCGGCGCCCTGGCCCGCGGCGCCCTCCACCGGTGCGCCCGCCTCGATGAACTTGCGGATCACCCGGTCCTGGACCCACTGCTCGCTCCACCAATCGATCGGCGTCACGGCGTTGCCGCCGAGCAGCATCGTGAAGTGGAGGTGGTCGCCGCCGGCGAGGCCGGTGGCACCGCTTCGCCCGAGCTCCGCGTCGAGCTCGACCATCTGGCCCTCCTGGACCGAGATCGACGAGAGATGCGCGTAGAGCGACTGGAGCCCCATGCCGTGGTCGATGATCACGGTGTTGCCGTAAATCCCGAGATAGCCCGCGAAGACCACCTTGCCGCGGTTAGCGGCCCTGACGGGGGCGGCCATCGTCGAGGCGAGATCGAAGCCGAGATGGACCTGGTGATCGATCTCCTCGCCGTTGTAGACGTAGGTGCGCTGGTCGGCGAAGCCGGCCTCGACGGCCGTATTCAGCAGCTGCTTGAAGGGGCCGCGCCAGAGGATCTCGGGCGACGTGCTCGCGGCCAGGCTCGCGATCTTTTCGTTATTCAGCTTGCGCAAGTCGCGATTGATGCGCAGGTACGAGGCGACCAGGTCGCTCGGATTCTCGACGACGAAATCCGGGGAATTCTGCAGGATCGCGGGCACGACGCGCGACAGGAACGCGTCGTCGACCTCGATCCGGCTGTTGCGGAACTGCTTCGGGAAGATCTTGAAGTCGAAGGTGCCGGTTCCCTCGTTGCCGATCGTGTCGCGGGCGTAGACCTGGATCGGCACGCTCGTCTCCTGGCTCGGCAGCAAGGCGAAGAACGCGACGCGCAGCGCGGGATCGGCGTTCGTGATGCCGGCGCCGCTCGCGGGAAAGCCGGGGTACTCGATCTCGCCGACCCGTACGCCGGACTCGGAGTCCGCGGGCGTCACGCGGTAGACGACGACCTCGGAGCCGCCCTGATTGATGAAATGATGAAGCGAGTGCACGGCGACCTGGGGCGGGATCAGCCGCACTGTGACCGTGGCCGCGAGGGTCGAGGTCGCCTCGCGCAGCCCGAAAAGAACCGGGCGCACCGCCGTGACCTGGACCTCGGCGCTGCCCGCGACCAGACTCGGGATCGCGCGCTTTCCGATCGCCCGCGTGATCTGGAGGCGGTCGTCGCCTGTGCGGGTGATGCCCGCGCTCTCGTCATTCGCCGCGCCTGCCGGACCGCCGACTGGAGAATCCAGCAGGGGCGTCGTGTTGCCGCCCTGGACGAGCACCACATGGAGCCGGTTCAGTCGACCGCCCGGCGTCTCGATGGCGACGATCACGTCGCCGATCTGACCCACGGCCTCGGGGCCGGAGATCTCGATCACGGGACCGGCAGCCCCGCCCGCGTGGATCCACGCGCCACCCGCCGCGAGCAAGGCCAGAACGAGAACGAAGAGGAAGATTCGCATGGCGCGTGAGTGTACCGGCGGCGTGAACGATGCCAACGAGACGAAGGGGCGAAGTCCGAAAAAATCGCTCCTTCGGCGCGCGCGCCGGGACTTTCACGAGCGCGTGGCGGCCGCTGCCTCGTACCAGATCGGCGAAGTCCAGAGCCGCTCCTGGATCGTCTTCGGGAGCTTCGGATCGCTGCACGCGGCCGGTCGCTCGGCTTCGGCGAACTCGAGGCATTGGCGCTCCGTCCAGCGACAGCTCGGATTCTCGAGCACCCGGACGTAGTAGACCGCGTTCTGCGCGGGATCGAATTCCGGATCGGTCCAGACCGCGCAGAGGCCCTCGTGTCCGGCACCGCGGGGCTGACACGTCGCCGGGTCGACGTCGGCGTCGTTGGCGCCCCCCGCCACGTCGTAGATGACCTGGTGAAATTTGTCCTCGGCGTCGACCCAGCCCTTCACGACCTGGGCGCGCTGGAGCAGTCCGCCGGGATGATCGAGCGTGCCGCCGTCGCGCAGCGCGCTCACGACGAACGAGGGCGCGTTCGCCTGCGCCGGTCGCGGCGGCAGGTCGCCCCCCATCGGGACGCCCATCGCATAACCGCGCTCGACCAGGTCCGGCATGGCGCAGAGATCCGCAGGCAGCTTCCAGCCGCCGAAGAAGCGCGCCGTCAGGCGCGGACCGCTGGTGCCGAAGGTCTCCCGGCGCTTCAGGGCGTCGAAGAGCGAATCGCGCGAATTCTCCTCGGCCCATACGCCCGCGACACCGCCCGGGTTCGAAGCGGCCGGGTTCATCAACGTGATCGGCGCGGGGGGTGCTGCGAGCCGGCGCTCGGCGGTGGCGTCGGAGACTCCCGACCACCCGTCGTAGGAGTACTCCTCCACATCGCCCGCCGTCGCGTTATGCGTGTCGGTCGCGGCGATGATGCCGAGCTTGTAGGGATTGACGCCGATCCGGCGCTGCTCCCGGAATCCCTCGAGCAGCGAGTAGCGGAGGAAATCGGTGCGCGAGACACAGCCCTGGTCGAAGAGCGCGCCCTTGCCCGTCCCCTCCTTGCAATCCTCGAACTGCGGGCCACGCCACTGCTCGAAATCGCAGAGCTCGTCGGGCGCGCCGATCACGTCGAACATGCCGTTGCGGCATTCCGAGGCGCCCTTGATCTGCGAGATCTCGGCCAGCCGTTCAATGTCGGCGCGCAGCAGCGCGCGGGCGCGCTGCTCTTCGAGCGGGAGGTCGCGGCCGGTGACGGCGAACATGTTGCCGTTCGAGAGGTTCGAGTTGTGGGGCAGGGTGACGACGTCGCAGCCGGTCCCGGCATCCTGGCATTCGCTCTTCAGCCGCGACCAGAGCTCGTAGACGTCGGGGACGTCGATCCAGGGGATCGGCGCCTTCGGCACGTTTGCATTCCGGAAGATCACGTTGTGGTGGACCTTCGCGAGGCCGGGCGTCGCGGTGTACTCGTAGGCGTGGAAGGTCGTGAAGCGGCACTGCGCCGAGCGGTCGTAATGGCGCTCCGCCGCCGCCTGCTGCTCCTCCCAGACCGTCCGCATCGCCGCGCGACAGATCCCGCCGTCTGGACCGCAGAGCTCTTCGCTGCGTTTCGTGTAAAGCGCATCGGCGTCGAGGGCGGTCGAGAGACCGGCCATGCGTTTGCCAAAGCTCTGGGGATTGGGCGGCTCGTTCGCGTCTTCGCCGCGGAATTTGCGACAGGCCGCGCCGTCGTACACCGGCGAGCCCGGCCGCGTGCAGAGCGAGACCTCGCCCTGGAAATCCGCATGATCGGTCAGGGCCACGAAATCGAGGGGCCGCTCGAGCTTCACGGCTCGCGTCCCCTTGCCGTGCGCGTCGAGGGGCGGGAGCAGGATCTGCTCGCCTTTGCCGAAGCGATAGGTCTCGTCCGGTCCATTGCGGACGTCCCACATCCAGGCGTCCATCGAGAGCGCCGAATGCACGTGGAGCTCACCCCAGAAGGCCTGCCGCCGCGGATCTCGATCGGCGCAGGCCACGCGCTGCTCGCTGTAGAGTTGCCCGGAAGGCGCGAGGCCAGCGCTCGCTTCGCTTCCCGACGCCGCCGGCGGCACCGGCGGCACCGAAAGCGGCGCCACGGGGGCTTCCTCCCGGGTGCATGCCAGCGCCGCGACCGCGACGAGCGCGATGAGTGCGACGAGGGCATAGCCGAGCCCGATCGGCGTGCGTCCCGCTCGGCGGCGCGGCGCGGATCGGTAGTGCTGCGAGCAGCGGCGCGTCGGGCTCATCGGAGGATCTCCGGATTTCGTCGCCGGGACGACCTGGCGGGGTGAGTTGGACGCTAATCCAGTGCTGAATCGCGCGCCCATGAGATCGATCCGATTCGGGTAGAGTGGGCACGGCGTTGGCTAGCCGTCGACGCACGCACGCGAAGGAAGGAGAGGCAATGGTGGACACCGCGATCCAGACGCTCATCGACAAGGGAGAGATCCGCGACGTCCTGTCGCGCTATTGCCGCTCCCTCGATCGCATGGACAAAGAGATGGCCTACGCCACCTGGCACGAGGGCGGGACTGCCTTCTACGACGGCATCTTCGAGGGCACGGGCCGCGGCTTCGTCGATTGGGTCTGGCAGGCCCACGCGACGATGGATCGCCATTCCCACCAGATCACCAACGTGCTGATCGAGCTGAACGGCGACCGTGCGACGAGCGAGGCCTACGTCACCGTCGTGCTCTGGACACTCCCCGACGAAGAGGGCCGCCAGCTCGAGCTCGTCGGCCGCGGCCGCTACCTCGATCGCTTCTCGAAGAAAGGCGGCCGCTGGGCGATCGAGCACCGTACCCATCTGCTCGACATGTCGAGCGAATATCCGCTCGAGCGCGCGGCCGTCTCCGAAGGCTCGTCCCGGGACGCGACCGACCTCTCCTTCGAGTTCTTTCCGAAGACCTGACGGTCAGGGCGCGGGAACCGATCCGAGCATCGTGCCCTGTGACCCGGTCGGGCCTCGTGTGCTTCGGGTGTCGGACGGCACGCGTCGACTACCGGTCGGCGTTGGCGAACGCCGTGCTGCGCGTGCGTCCTCTATCTCAGTGCACGAGGCCCGAACGGGCCACTCGACGCGGTTGCGTTGATCCGTTTCCACGTCCTGCTTTTTTTCGATGCGAACGCCAAGCGGCTCCGCAGGACCAGGATGTACGCCACACGGAGTCTGGAAGACGACTACGCGCCGGTGTCGGATCGACGGTC
>JANNQH010000150.1:0-10420 GCA_031400655.1 Deltaproteobacteria bacterium
GCGAACCAGACGAGCGCCGATTTCCTGCGCGCCCGGATCCACGGCATCGTCGCCGACCCGGAAGTCGCAGAGCGGCTCTCGCCCCGCCACGTCGTCGGCTGCAAGCGCCTCTGCGTCGACACCGACTACTACGCGACCTACAACCGCCCGAACGTGACACTCGTCGACCTGCGCGACGCGCCGATCACCGCGATCGACGCCGCAGGCATCCTGACGACCGAGCAGCACTACCCCGTCGACGCGATCGTCTTCGCCACCGGCTTCGACGCGATGACGGGCGCCCTCGGGCGGATCGACATCCGCGGCCGCGGCGGCCTTTCGCTGAAAGAGAAGTGGTCCGCCGGTCCGCGCACCTACCTCGGACTCGCGACCTCGGGCTTCCCCGATTTCTTCATGATCACGGGCCCCGGCAGCCCATCCGTTCTCAGCAACATGCTGCCTTCGATCGAGCAGCACGTGAACTGGATCGCAGCCTGCATGGCGCACGCCGAGCAGGGCGGCCGCGGCCCGGCCGAGGTCACACTCGACGCCGAGGATGCCTGGGTCGAGCACGTCAATGCGGTGGGGGCCCACACGCTCTTTCCGTCGTGCAGCTCCTGGTACCTCGGCGCCAATGTGCCCGGAAAGCCGCGCGTCTTCATGCCGTACGTCGGCTTTCCGGCCTACGTCGCGAAATGCGACGAGGTGGTCGCGAAGGGGTACGAGGGCTTCACGTTCGGCTGAATGGATGGGCGAGGGTCGCGACGCATGCGGCGCGGTCCAACGGGAGACTTCATCGTGTCCAATCGCTGCCCGGGACCTTCGTATCAGGACATCCTCGATCGCGACGCCGTGGCGGCCCCTTCGATCCTGCGCGAATCCGCTTCGGAGCCCCAGGGCGACGCCGACCTGCCGATCGATGTCTACCTCTCGGCCGACCAACACCGCCGCGAGGTCGAGGGACTCTGGCGCCGGGTCTGGCAGATCGCAGGCCGGATCGAGGACGTGGCTTCCCCGGGCGATTCCTTCGTCTACGACCTCGCAGACGATTCCCTCGTCGTCCTGCGCACGCGCGACGGCACCCTGCGCGCCTATCACAACGCCTGCCTCCATCGCGGAACGCGCTTGCGCGAAGAGGCGGGCCGGCTCGAACGGATCCGCTGCCCCTTCCACGGCTTCAGCTGGAGTCTCGAGGGCAAGCTCTGCGACGTGCCCTGCCGCTGGGACTTCCCCCAGATCGAGGACGAACGCTTCCGCCTGCCCGAGGCGAAGGTCGCGAGCTGGGGCGGCTTCGTGTTCGTCAACTTCGATCCCGACTGCAAGCCGCTCGAGGACTATCTCGAAGAGCTGCCGCGTCATTTCGAGCGCTGGCCCCTCGCAGAGCGTCAGGTGGCTGCGCGGGTCGAGCGACGGGTCGCCTGCAACTGGAAAGTGGCCGTCGAGGCGTTCATCGAGACCTATCACATCGTGGGCGTCCACGCGGCGAACCTGCCCTTTTTCGGGGACGCGAACTCGCAGTACGACGTCTGGCCCGGCCTGCGACACATGGACCGGATGCTCAATGCCTCGGGCACACCGAGCCCGCATGTGCGCGGCGAGCTCTCCGAGCAGCGCGTCGTCGACATCGCAGCGCGCTTTGGCATGGCGCGGCCCGGTACGCAGGTTCCTCCCGGAGAGACCGCCCGCTCGGTGCTGGTCGCGGCGTCGCGGGCACGGCTCGAGTCCGGGCTCGGGCTCGACACGAGCGCGTTCTCCGACGCGGAAGTCCAGGACGTGATCCAGTACAGCCTGTTTCCGAATACGGTGCTGTTCGGCGGCCTGGGCTCGCCGCTCTTCTACCGTGCGCGGCCGGACGGGAACGATCCGGGGTCGTGCCTGTTCGAGGTGATGCTGCTGCTGCCGGTGGCGCCCGGGACCCCGCGGCCGGCGCCGGCGCCGCGGCGCTGGCTCGAGCCGGACGAAAAGTGGAGCGACGTGCCGGAGCTCTCCTTCTTCGGGCCCGTCCTCGACGAGGACCAGGCGATCATGCCCCGCGTGCAGCGCGGCCTGCGGGCGTCGCGCAAGCCGGGCGTGACGCTCGGGCTCTACCAGGAGAGCCGCATCCGACACTTCCGCCGGACGCTCGCGGAGTACGTGCCGCCGGGAACTTCGGGGGCCACTTCGGCCGGCGGTCGCTGATCTCTGTCCTGCGAAGACGGCCGCCGGGATCGGTCCCTGCGACGAGCGAACACATTCTCAAACCATCGACTCCCGGGCCACACCTTCCCCCCCCCATGGGGATGGCCCGAAAAATTCGGTCACCTTTCATGGAGCGGTCGCCACTCTTGGAGTAGTCTCCAACATTGTTCGGTTCTCCACGGATGGAGTGCCGACAAGCTTTGGCGACCTCCAACGAGAGCTGCGCGATGACCGCCGTGATCCATCCCACCTCGACCGTTTCCCCGGGCCGCCGCGAACGGCGCAAGCTCGAGGTCCGCTCGCGCATCCTGGCGGCCGCCCGTGAGCTCTTCGCAAAACACGGCTTCGAGGCTACGACCGTCGACGAGATCGCGCGCGCCGCGGATGTAGTGCCCGCGACGTTCTTCAATCATTTCCAGAGCAAGCAGGCGCTGCTCGGCCTGATGGCCGGCGAGGTCTTCGAGACGCTCCACGCGATGACGGCACAATATCTCGAGGGCCCGGGTTCGAGCGTCGAGAAGCTGCGACGCTTCATCGTGTCGACGACCGAGAGCATCGCCTCGAGCCGCGGCGTCGCGCGCGACGTCTTCCTGGAATTCCTGCGCAGCGACGCGACACCCGACGAGCCGCATCCCTATCTCGAGCGCCTCGTCGGTCCCTTCGTTGCCCTGGTCGCCGAGGGTCAACGGCGCGGCGAGCTCCGCACGGACCGAGACGCCGCGTTCCTCGCCCAGATGGCCGTCGGCATGCTGAACTCTGCCATCACCAGCTGGCTCGCCGACCCCGACTACCCCGTCGAATCCGGCCTCACCGACGCCGCCGAATTTGCAATCGAGACCCTCGCCGCCCGCCCGACCACAGCCGATCGCGGCTGACCCGGACGACCCGCTTTTTCGTCCGAATGGACGCTACAAGAGAGAAGGACCCCCCAGATGGATATCGATATCGACTTCGCACAGGCCTCGAGCTGGGATCAGGAAATGCCGGAGCGCACGCGCTGGCTGCGCGAGAACGCCCCCGTCTACTGGAGCGAGAAGACCAACGCCTTCATCATCAGCCGCTACGACGACGTGGTCCACGTCTCGAAGAGCCACAATGTGTTCTGCTCTGGCGAGGGCGTCCTGCCCGGCAACATGAACGCCAAGATCGGCATGATCGACGAGGATGAGCCCCACCACGGCGAGATGCGCAATCTCATCAACCGCGGCTTCACGCCGCGCATGGTCCGGCGCTGGGAAGAGGTCTTCAAGCGCCTGACCGACGAGACCCTCGACAAGATCGCCGCCAAGGGCGAATGCGATTTCGTCGAGGACATCGCTGTTCCGATGCCCCTGATCCTGATCGCCGAGATGATCGGCATCCGCAAGGAGGATCGGCTGCGCTTCCACCAATGGTCCGACGCGATGATCGGCGCCCAGGGCAATCTCGACAAGCCCGCGATCACCGCCGCCGCCGGCAAGGCCGCCCTCGAGTACTACACCTACCTCATCGACATCATTGCGGACCGCCGCAAGAATCCCAAAGACGATCTCATCAGCATCCTCGTCCGCGCGAAGGAAGACGGCGTGCTGATCCAGCACGACTCGGACCGGCACCGATACCACATGGGCAACGAGCCGACCGAGGAACAGCGCTCGATGAGCAACGACGAGCTCATCAAGATGTGTGTGCTGCTGATGGTCGCTGGCAATGAGACGACGCGAAACGGCCTCTCCGGCGCGATGCAGCTCCTTATCGAGAACCCGGACGCCCAGAAGCGACTGGCCGAAAATCCGTCGCTCATCCCGGGCGCAATCGAAGAGATGCTGCGCCTCGTCTCCCCGGTGCTGTCGTTCGCCCGCACCGCGACCCAGGACACCGCTGTGCGCGGGGTCTCGATCGCGAAGGGGCAGAAGGTGCTGATGATCTACGGCTCGGCCAATCGGGATGCGGAGGCCTTCGAGAATCCCGACCAGCTCGACCTCGAGCGCAATCCCCACCACCTGGCGTTCGGAATCGGCAACCACTTCTGCATGGGCGCGAATCTCGCACGCATGGAGCTGCGCGTCGCGCTGACGGAGATCCTTCGCCGTCTGCCCGACATGCGCTATGCGACGAACGGTCCGGAGTTCGGCTCGTCGGCGCTGGTTCGCAGCGTGAAGCACATGCACGTGCGCTTCACGCCCGAGCGGGTCGCCTGATCTGTCGTATCGTGTCCTCCGTCCGCGAGCTGCCCTCGGCGGACGGGGGACCGAACGATGTCGCGGCTTCGCAAGCTCCTGCTCTACGCCGGCATCATCCTCTGCGTGCTCGCCGGTCTGAGCCTCGCGCTGATCTACCGCTCCGGCGCCTGGTATCTCATCTTCCCGAGCGCCGACCACGACACGACGCCGCCCGAAATTCCCGCCGATTTCGGGCAGGGGAAAGCCCTCCGCGTCCTCGTCTTCTCGAAGACCAACTCCTTCCGCCATGACGACGGGATCTCCGGCGCGCGGCGCGCGCTCGACGCCATCGCGGGAAAGCGCGACTTCGCGCTCCTTCACTCCGAGAACGGCGCCCTCTTCGAGGCCTCGCAGCTCGCCCGCTTCGACGTCGTCGTCTTCAGCAACGCGTCGGGCGACATGCTGAGCGACGAGCAGGACCACGCCTTCGAGACCTGGCTCTCGCAGGGCGGCGGCTGGATCGGGATCCATGCCGCCGGCGACAACTCCCACGACGCGTGGCGCTGGTATCACGACAATCTGATCGGCGGAACCTTCATCGGCCACATCCTGGGTCCGCAGACCCAGAAAGCGCGTGTCGTCGTCGAAGATCGCGCGCACCCGGTGACGCGGGACCTGCCGGCGGAGTTCGAGCACGAAGAGGAATGGTATTCGTGGGACGAGAGCCCCCGCGCACTCGGCTTCCAGGTGCTGCTCACGGTCGATGAAGCGAGCTACGACCCGACGATCCGCTTCATGGGCTCGGAGACCGACATCCGGATGGGCGACCATCCGATCGTATGGTGGCGCTGTGTCGCACGCGGCCGCGCTCTCTACACCACGCTGGGGCACTGGGGTCGTGCCTACGAGAATCCCGCCTATGCGAAGCTGCTGGAGAACGCCCTCGCGTGGGCGGGGGATCCCAGGGTCTGCGCGCCTGCAGCGGGACCGGCTGCTCTCCCTTCAGCTTCACATTCAACTGCACCGGCGCCGGCCCTGCCGGCCGCGGAGGACTGAACGCATGACAAATGGGAATTCGGCTGCGTCGAACGATATCGCCAATCGCCGCAAACTCTTGCAGCTGATCGCGATCGGCGGCTCGGCTGTGCTCGCGAGCTATCTGCTCGCCCTCGATCCCGCCGTAGGAAGCAGCCTCTGGGGCGGGATTCCGGAAGGTTGGATCCGCGACCTGTACACGGTCAACATGTTCCTCGCGGCGCTCGGCTTCTTCGCGGCAACCCATCGGCTCGTCTTCGCGACGCCCGCTCACGCGCTGAAGGAACAGACCGGCGTCGGATTCCAGGTGCTGTTCATGACGTACACCGCGATCCTGATGGCGTCGGCGCTCTGGCTTCCGCTGACGGCGCTCTATGTGAAGAGTCCAGCCTGGCCGCTCTGGCTCCTGATCCGGCTCGTCCTGCTGATCGTCGGGGTCGCTGCGAGCGTGCTCGCCATCATGCTCGCTCGTCTCGCGCGGAGGGGACCCGCGACGGCGTGGCTGGCGGTCTTCGCCTTCTTCTTCTTCTGGCTCCAGACGATGGTGCTCGACGCACTCGTCTGGCCGTACTACTACTCGATCGGATCGTGAGCGCGGCAGACGCGCCAGAAGAGGCGGAGCGACGATGGGTCGATTGGACGACAAGGTTCTGCTGCTGACGGGCGCCGCTTCGGGAATCGGCCGCGCCTCGGCCATCCGCGCCGCACGCGAAGGGGCCCGGCTCTACCTGACCGACGTCGTCGCCGCCGGCCTCGAGGAGACCGCCAAGCGCGTGACCGAGCTCGGAGCGGAGGTCGAGGCGCGCCCCGCCGACATCAGCGACGAGCAGCAGGCGCGAGCGAGTGTGGCGGCGTGTATCGAGCGCTTCGGCCGACTCGACGTCCTGTGCAACAACGCGGGCATCATCGCCTACGAGCGGGTGCACGAGATGTCGCTCGCCTTCTGGCGGCGGATCCTGTCGGTGAATCTCGACGGCACCTTCCTGATGACGCGGGAGGCGATTCCGCATCTGCTCGAGACAAAGGGCGCGATCGTGAACCTGGGCTCGACGGCGGGCCTCTCGGGTCTCGCCTACGGCTCGGCGTACAGTGCCTCGAAGGGCGCCATCCACGCCTTCACACGGGCGATCGCCGTCGAGTACGCCGATCAGGGCCTGCGCGCCAACTCGATCTGCCCGGCCTCGATCCAGACCGGCATGGCGGGCACCGCCAAGCTTCCCAAGAACGCCAAGCTCGAGCTCCTGAATCGACTCGCCTCGCTCCACGGCGCGGCGGGACCCGAGGTGATCGCCGACGTTGTCGTCTTCCTCGCTTCAGACGAGGCGCGCTTCATCACCGGGACCGAGATCCGCGTCGACGGCGCGGCCCTGGCCTAGCACCCCGCGAGCGAAGACTACTTCCGGACCGGAAGATCGAGCGGCAGATCCTGCTGCCAGATCAGATTCAGCGTGCGCTTCGAGAGACGCCAGCCGTCGGCGGTGCGGACATAACAGTCCTCATAGCGGATTCCCATGTCGAGCTTGTACGCGACGCCGTCGCGATCGTGGATGTGGTACGCGATGCAGTAGAACTCGCCCGTCGCGCGGTCGCCGTCGAGGCACGTCACCTGGTTGTGGACGCAGTGCTGGGTCGCGGAGAACATGTCGATCTTGCGCAGCCCGATGCCGAGCTCGGCGTGGCCGCGCATGAGATAGCCGGTACCCGAGAGCTCGCAGTCCGGGGTGAACACGCGGGGAAGCTCGGCCCAGTCGCGGCGATCGATCATGCGGGCGTATCGATTCGCGAGATCGCGGATCGCGAATTCGTCCTCGCGGTTCGGAACGAGAGCGTCGGCTGCCATGGGATCCCTCCTGCGCGCGGAGCATACCAGCGCGAAGGGGCGCGACACGCTCATGACAGGCCTGTGGATCCGGCGGGTTTGAAACTCCCGGGCGCGCCGGGTACCGTCCGAGTTCGGCGCGGCACGTGCCGAGTGTTGACCGCAGGGTCCCGTTCGAGTTCGGGATCCTGTGAACCCGGTCAGATCCGGAAGGAAGCAGCCGCAGCAGGGACTTGGCTGCGATCGGCAAGCCCTGCGGTCAACTCTCGGCACCTCTCACGGCGGGAGGTGGGTTCCCCCTTTGAGCTATCAGGTCATCGCGCGCAAATGGCGGCCGCAGAGCTTCGAGGAGGTCTCGGGCCAGGGCCACGTCACGCGCGCGCTCAAGAACGCCATCCGCTCCGGCCGGATCCCCCACGCGATCCTCTTCACCGGCCCGCGCGGCGTCGGCAAGACCACCCTCGCCCGCCTCGTCGCCCGCTGCCTCAATTGCGAGAAGGGCCCGACGGACACACCCTGCGGCGTCTGCCCCTCCTGCCTCGAGATCACGGAGAGCCGCTCGACCGACGTCCAGGAAATCGACGCCGCGAGCCGCACCGGCGTCGACGACGTACGCGAGATCATCGAGTCGATCCGCTACGCCGCGGCCCCCGGCCGCCATCGCATCTTCATCATCGACGAAGTCCACATGCTCTCGACCGCCGCTTTCAATGCGCTGCTGAAGACCCTTGAAGAGCCGCCGCCGAGAAGTCTCTTCATCTTCGCGACGACGAATCCGGAGAAGATCCCCTTCACGGTGCTCTCGCGCTGTCAGCGCCACGACCTGCGCCGCATCGCGCTGACCACCGTCTCCGAACGCCTCGCCGAAATCTGCCGCGCCGAGGGCATCGCGATCTCGCCGAAATCGCTGTCCGCCATCGCCCGCGAAGGCGAGGGCTCGATGCGCGACGCCCAGACGCTGCTCGACCAGATCGTGGCCTACGGAGGCCAGCAGATCAGCGACGAGGTCGTGGCGGAGATCCTCGATCTCGTCGATCGCAACGTCTTGAAGGCGATCCTCGAGGCCTGCATCGACGGCGATCCGCGGCGCGCCCTCGAGCAGGTCGCAACGGCGACGGCCGGCGGCTCCGAGGCGGCACGCATCGCCGAGGCCCTGCTCGAGCTGCTGCGCGACCTGACCGTGCTCCAGATCGCCCCCGATGCGGAAGGCATCTTCGAGGGCACCGACGAGGAGCGGAGCGAGCTGCGCCAGCTCGGCGCGCGCTGTGAGCCGGCGCGCCTGCGCCGCATGTTCCGCGCCCTCATGGCCGAGATCGAGGACCTCTCGTTCGCACCGAAGCCCTCGGCGGTGCTCGAGCTGGCCGTGATCCGGCTCGCGTCGATGCCGGCCGGCGACGATGTCGAGAAGCTGCTGTCGCGCCTCGACGCCCTCGAGCGAAGGCTCGCGAGCCATGATCGCGCGATCGGCCCGGCAGCAGCGCCCTCAGCCGGCCCGACGCTCGTACCCAGCCCAACCCCCGCCCCTGCCCGGCGCGATGCGCCGCGAGAATCGCGCCCGACGCCGACCGCTACACCGACCCGCGAGACTCCGCGACCGAAGGCCCAGCCGGAGGCCGCTTCGCCGCGGGCGCGCAAAGGTCCGGATCCCAAGCCGAGCGTGCGCGAAGAGCCCGACGAGCCCGATGGGTTCGATGGCCCGCCAGCGGACGCCGGGGTTGCTCTCGAATTCGACGGCAGCGTTTCGGATTCCGGCAGCGAGGACGATCCGCGCGACGAGGCGGAGATCGGCGCTGCGATGGGTGCGATGGCGACGATCGCCCCGCCTGGCGTGCTCTTCGACCGTCTGCGCGCGAAGGCGCTCGAGCTCGACCGCGCTCGCCATGCGAGCCTCGAGCACGCGGAGTGTCTCGCGGTCGAGGGCAACCTGATGCGGCTCTCGGTGGCCACGAGCTTCCACGCCGAGCGCGTACGCGCCCGGGGCTCCGAGCTCGAGGTGATCGCGACGGGCCTGCTCGGCCGAGTGATGCGAATCCAGGTCGAGCTGCAGACGGTGAAGACCCAGGCAGAGGAGTCCGCCGAGTCGCGAGAGCGCTCGCGACGCCTGCGGCAGGAGGCGTTGAACAGTGAACCCGTCAATCTCGCCATCGAGATCCTCGATGCCGCGATCGTCGAGATCCGACCTTTGGGAGACAAACGTTGAACCCCGACGAAACCCAGAAGATGATGGAGCAGGCCCGCGTGATGCAGGAGCGGGTCGAGCAGATCCAGAAGACCTTGAACGCCCGGCGTTTCGAGGCGACGAGCGGGGGCGGCATGGTGCGGGCCACCGTTTCCGGGGCCCTGCGTGTGCTGTCGATCGAGATAGAGGACTCGTTCTTCAAGTCGGGCGACAAAGAGATGATCCAGGATCTCGCGGCGTCCGCGATCAATGCGGCCATCGTGAAGGCACAGGAGGGCGCGAACGAGGAGTTCGTGCGCATGCAGCAACACCTGATGAACGGCACGGGATTCTGACGTGGCCGGCTCGTCGTCTCCCGCGATGGATCGGCTGGTCGCCAGCCTGAAGCGCCTGCCCGGCATCGGGGAGAAGTCGGCGACACGCCTGGCCTACTTCCTCTTGAGTGCGAAGCCCGAGGTCGGACGCGAGCTCTCCGACGCGATCCTGCGGCTACAGGTCGACACGGTCGTGTGTGCGTCGTGCTTCACCCTCTCGGATCGTTCGCCCTGCCCGGTCTGCGCCCATGCAGGCCGCGACCGCGCCGTCGTCTGCGTCGTCGAGGAGCCCGCGGACATGGCGGCGATCGAGCGCAGCGGGGGCTTCAAGGGGCTCTACCACGTGCTCGGGGGCGCGCTGTCGCCGATCGACGGTATGGGGCCCGAATCGCTCCGCGTGGGAGAGCTCGAGCGGCGGGTGCGCGAGGGCGGGATCAAGGAAGTGGTGCTCGCGACGAACCCGACGGCCGAGGGCGACGCCACGGCGCATTTTCTCGCCGATCGGCTGGCAGCATCGGGTGTGCGCCTCACGCGCATCGCCTACGGCATGCCGCTCGGCGGCGACATCGAATACGCCGACCACGTGACGGTGAGCCGGGCGATCGCGAATCGCCGGCCCATGAGCGACTAAAGACACGCCCGGTTGCGGCCGATTCGAACCAACACTGCTCCCGCGTGTCATCGGGCTCGGTGTTGCCGCTCGCTCGCGACGCGGGTTAAGCTGGCAAAACAGTCCCTTTCCCGGACGCTTACAGAGGCATATGCCGATGATGCA
>JANNQH010000151.1:0-24851 GCA_031400655.1 Deltaproteobacteria bacterium
CGGCCCTCGCGCGGGCCGAACGCGCGGTCGCCGTCGCCCCCGAGCACGCCGGGGCCTGGGCCCTGCTCGGGCGGCTCCAGCGCGAGTGCGGGGAGCCCTCGAACGCAATCGCCTGCTACGAACGCGCGGCATCCCATGCGCTCCCGATCGAGGCGGCGCGACACTGTCTCGAGGCCGCGCTCGTCGCAGAGCCCCTCGACCTCGAACGCGCCCATGCACTGCTGCTGCGAGCGGTGCGGAGCGACGCGAGCTCCTTCGCGGCCCACGCTGCCATGACGCGCATCGCGAGTCGGCTCGAACAACCCGCGGACACGCTGCGGCACGCCGAGCGCGCACTCGAGCTCGCGACCGGCCGCAGCGAGCGCCACGAAACCTGCCTCGAGCTCGCCCTCCTGGGTGGCCGGGCGGCCACCGCCCTGGCGGAGCCGGGTGCTCGAATCCGCCTCTACCAGGCCGCACTCGAGCTCGAGCCCGACCTCGTCGAGGCCCTCGACAATCTCGCCGACGCCCATTTCACGGTGGGTGATCTGTCGCCGACGAAGTCCCTGCTCGAGCGTCGGTTCGCACTGGACCCCGGTGGCCCTGCGCGCGCGCGCCAGCACTGGATGCTCGGATCCGCGCTCGAAGCCGAGGGGGAGCTCGCACTCGCGACAGCGCAGTACCGGGAAGCCCTGATTCTGGATCCTGGCCTCGACGCGGCCCACGAAAGCCTGGTGCGCCTCGAAGAGCGCGCTGCGCGACCCGGAGAGGCCCTCGTCGCCCTCGAAACCTGGGCCCGGGCCTCCCGCGATCCGGGTCTGCGCGCCCGCGCGAGCCTGCGGGCCGCCGAGCACGCACTGGCCGCCGGGGACACCCCGCGCGCCCGTCAGCAGCTCGAGCTCGCCACGCGGGAAGACGCCGAGCTCGCCGAAGCCTGGGTTCTGTTATGCGAAATCGCGGCCGGATCCGCCAGCGAGCTCGAGCTGCGCGCGCTCTGCGAGAGCGCCCTCGTGCAGGTGGCACCGGGCAGCCATTCCGCGCGCATCGCCCTGCGTCTGGCGCGTCTCGCCGAGCTGTCCGGGGATCGCAGCGTCGCAGTCACGCGCTACGGCGAAGCGTGGCGCTGGGATCCGCGCTGCAGCGAGGCGGCGCTGTGTGAATCACGACTCGCGCGCATGGCCGGCGATTGGCTCGAGGCGGACGGCATCCTCGCGCGCTTTCTCGCAGCCCATCCCGATCCCGACAGCACGAGCCTGGCCCAGATCCAGCTCGAGCGCGGGCGCCTCCTCTCCGGTCCCCTCGAGGCCTTCGAGGACGCGATCCACGCCTATCAGCGGGCGCTCGTGCTGCAGCCCGGTCTGGTTGTCGCACGCAGTGCCCTGGCCGGACTCCTGCTGCATGCCCCCGATCGCTGGCGCGAAGCCCTGGCCCTCCACCGGGAGATCCTCGCGACGGCCCCGACGACGGTGGCCTCGCTGCGCGCGCTGGCGACCATCGCAGAGCGCCGGGGCCAGGCCGAGCTCGCGCGCGGCGCACGCGGAGTCCTCGGAGCGCTGGGTCTCGATTCCCCATCGGAGCGGGACGACGCGCCGGCCACCTTCGCGTTCTCCTTGCAGGCGGGCCCGCCGCTGGCGTCGCCAGAGGACGAACGACTGCGCCGTCTGGCCCACCTGATCCGCGACGAGCTCGGCCGCATTCTCGAGTCGGAGCGACCGGTCGAGCCGCCGGCCGCCGCAGCGACTGACGCGCTCCCGATCGCAGAAATCCTCGCCGTCGAAGACGAGCTCACGGCCCGCCAGCTCTCCCGCCTCGCCCCCGACAAGCGAAGGGATTTGTTCCTCTCGCTCGCGGGCCTCTTTCTCGACCCGGGTGGCAATGGCGGAGACTCGAGCTTGCGCGACCCCCTCGATCGCGCCCTCGGACTCTGGACCCGGCGCAAGGTCCGCCGAATCGTGGAGGAGACGACGCTCGCGTCGATCGAGGCCATCGACCACGAGGCCTGGGGGCACGAGCTGCGAGCGCTCGCCGCTGCCCATGTCCTCGACCGCGAACGAGCGGCGCTACGCCCTGTCCTGCTGGCGCTGATCGCCCTGGACGGGAACACGAATCCGGCGGCCGACCTCGACCTCACTGAGCTCGGCGGTGTCGTCACGAGCTGTGAGGCGGCCAAACGCCTGCTCTGCCGGATCGCGAACCTCCTGTGTGAGAAACTCGAGCGCGGCCGTTAGGCCGCTTGCTGACGCGAGGTGGACACGACATGACCCGACGCACCCCGAAGAACACGCGCAAACACCGCCGTATGACGGTCCGAATGCTGGTCGACTACCAGGCGACGGGCGGGTTCCACTGCGATTATGCGACGACGCTCGGCGCGGGCGGGATGTTCCTGCAGACGGAGCTTTCGCTTCGGCGCGGCGACCTCGTCAAGCTGCGCTTCCGGGTGCCCGGGAACGAGACGCTCCACGAGCTTGCGGCGCGGGTCACGTGGCATCACGAGGCGCACACCGACGAGAACGGTGAGCTCCGCACGCCCGGCGTCGGTCTCCAGTTCACCGACCAGACGGCCACCGCCGAGCTCGCCCGCGAGCTCGAGGACTATCCGGGCTGAGACGCTGCGCGGCGGAGCCCCCCCGCGGTCTCGGGTGTGCGCTCGGCCCGGGGCACGCACTCGGTCAGTGGCGCGCGCTCGGTCAATAGTCCGCTTCGCTCGACCAGCGCGCGCACCAGCGCGTGATGGAGACCGTGCCCGCCCTTCTCGACCGTGATCCGCGCGTGCAGCTCGCCTCCGAGCAGCGCCAGGTCGCCCAGCAGATCGACGACCTTGTGGCGCACGAGCTCGTCGGGCCAGCGCAGTCCGCCGGGGTTCATCAGCTCGTGCTCCCCGATCACGAGCGTGTTCGAGAGATCACCGCCGCGCGCGAGTCCCTGGGCGTGGAGCTGCTCGACCTCCGCTGCGAAGCCGAAGGTTCGCGCGGGGGCGAGCTCTGTCTCGAAATGACTCGGATCGAGGGAGGCCAGCTCGTAGCGTTGGCGGCCGACGAACGGGTGCGCAAAGTCGATCGAATAGTCGATCTGCAATCCCTCAGCGGGCTCGACCTGGATCCAGCGGTCGGCATCGCCGACCCGAAATAGCGCCGTCACGGCGAGCTCGCGTCGCGAGCCAGCCAGTATCCGGAGCCCCGCCTGCGACAGTCGCGTCGAAAAGGGCGCCGCGCTGCCGTCGAGCGCCGGGATCTCGCCCCCGCTGACCTCGATCCGGGCGTTGTGGATGCCGAGGGCGTAGAGCGCCGCCAGCAGGTGCTCGACCGTCGCGACCCGCGCCCGGTCCTCGGATTGCGGCGACTCGGCTGCGGCGGATGCAGTCCGGCGACCGGAGGACGACGCGTCACGGGCGACCGCCGCGAGCGTCGTCGCACGGGAGGTCGAATGGACAGCGCTCGGATGCACGGGGATCGCAACACCGCGCGGCGCGCTCGCATCGAGCGCAACGAAGACGAGCCCGCTATCGAGAGCGGCGGGCAGCACCGCGACGGCCGCGGGCTTCCCGCTGTGCAGCCCGATCCCGCGCCACTCGACGGCCCGCGCAATCGTCGTCTGCTGCACCGAACCTCCTCGCGCGTCGAAGCGGCCGTGTGGCCCTCGCACGGTTGGCGCAGCGTAGCGTGGGCGAATCGGCGGACAATCGCGCGCGGACTCGATTCAGGTGCGGCTCATGTGCGGCTCATGTGCGGACAGGCCCCTCGCCGCGCTCGCCGATGACGGATCCAGCGAGCGTGCCGCGAACTTCCGCCAGGATCTCGCGTGCGGATTGGTATCGCTGCGCGGGATCCTTCTGCAGACAGCGCTCGACGATCGCGGACAGGCTCTCGGGCAGCTCCGGCCGCAGGTCTCGAATCCGGGGCGGCTGGGTGTGCACGTGGTGATAGGGAATGTTGCCCTCTTTGAAGGGCACCGTCCCCGTCGCCATCTCGAAGAGCGTGACGCCCAGCGAATAGATGTCCGTGCGGTGGTCGACGTTCTTGCCGAGCGTCTGCTCGGGGCTCATGTAGTAGGGCGTGCCGGCGACGACGGTCGTGTGGTTGCGCGCTTCCTCGACGACTTTTGCGAGACCGAAGTCCATCAACTTGACCTTCTTGTCCCGCGTCCACATCGCGTTGGCCGGCTTGATGTCGCGGTGCACGACCTTCTTTTCATGGGCGTAGGCGAGCGCCTCGGCGATCTGCATCAGGACGTGGAGAATGCCCGACGGCGAGATCGGGCCGCGCCGCTTGAGGATCTCTTTGATCGTCGTCCCCTCGACGTACTCCATCGCGATGTAGTAGCGGCCATTCTGCTCGCCCGTGTCGTAGACGGTCACGATGTTGGGATGATTGAGCTTCGCGGCGGCCTGGGCCTCGCGAATGAAATTCGTGACCGCCTGCTCGTTCTCGGTCAGGGTCTGGGGCAGCACCTTGAAGGCGACGAGGCGGTCGAGCGCCGTGTCCTTCACCTTGTAGACGATGCCCATGCCGCCGCGGCCGAGCTCGCCGACGATCTGATAACGCCCGTTCGGACTCGCATTGGCGAGCTTCTTCGCCGCTTCGGCGGGATCCGGGGCCGGCGCTGCCGCTTCGGCGAGCGCCTGCGCATCGACGGCCGTGTGCGCCGCCGCGAGCCGGTCCGCGACGTCGCCGTAGTGGTAGTCGAAGGCCATCACCTTCTCGAAGATCTCGAGGGCTTCCCGGGGCTTGCCGTCCTGCTCGTAGATCACGCCCAGCCGGTAGTAGCCGTCGACGCTGTCGCGCGTCAGCTCGGTGTCGCCGATCGCCTGCTGCAGCTTTGTGATCGCGAGGGCGAGCTGACCGCGGGCCGCGAAGATGTCGCCGAGCAGCGCTGCCGCGCGGGCGAAGTCCTCGTCCTCGGACGGAACCTTCTGGAGCACCGAGATCGCCTCATCCTCCAGTCCCTCGCGGTGATAGGTCTCGCCGGCGCGCAGGAAATCTCCGGCCTTGTCGAGCAGGTCGGCTTCGCGGCGGGGCATGCTCGCGAGCGCGAAACTCTCGGCCGCCTCGGTGAAGCGTCCGGCCTTTTCGAAAGCCTCGCCCGCCTCCGCCCGCTGGCCGGCGAGCTGGAACATCTCGGCGGCCTGGGCGTAGCCGTGGTGGCGCGTATAACACTCTGCGGCCTTCGAGAACTGCTCGAGGCTGCGGTAGAGATCGCCAGCCTCCATGTGGTCCCCGGCCTCTTCGAGCTGGACGGCTGCGCCCTCACGGTCCCCCTTGTCGCGCAGGAACTGTCCGAGCAGGCGGGCCGCTTCGTTCGGCTCCCCGCATTCGCGCAGCGCGGCCGCGGCGCGCTCGGCGTCGCCGCCATGGCGGAAATGCGCGGCGGCCTGCTCGTGGTTACCGAGCAGGCTCGCCACTTCGCCCGCCTCGATCGAGCAGTTGCCGCGCTCGAACATCTTGTACGCACGCTCTGGCATCTCAGCCTTCAGGAAGAGCTTCCCGGCCTGGCGAACGAGCTTCGCCATCTCGCTCGCCTTCTTCGGGTCCACCAGCGATTTCGCGCCTTCGTCGACGAACACGGCCTCGAGTGCTTCCGCCGCGAGCTGCCAGTCCTTGCACTTCACGTACATCGCGGCGGCGTGGCGCATGAACTCGCTCTCGCGATAGCAGCGCGCCGCCTCCCGGAATTTCCCCGCCTTCTCGAACATCTCGGCAGCGATGCTCTTCAGGTCGGCCTTGAGGTAGCAGTCGGCGGCCTTCGCCCAGGCCTCCTGCTGGGCGTAGATCGAGCCGGCGGCTTCGAAGTTTTCACCCTGCAGGTGAAGATCCGCCGATTCCTCGAAACGATTCTGGTCGTGGCGGATCTCGGCCGCCCGCACGAACTCGCCCGCCTCGATGAAGTAGCTGGCCGCGGTGTCGAGCTGTTCATGGTTCCAGAGGAGCTCCGCCGCTTCGACGACCGCGCCGCTCTTTCGAAGGGCCTGGGCCTCCTTCAGGATCTTCCGGGCTTCATTCTTGTCGAGCTTGACCTCGACCTCCTCCTTGTCCTTCCGAGCAGCGGCCACGTGCGGCGTCGATCCGCTGCCGATGACGCCGAGACAGAAGGCGAGCAGGACCGCGCCAACGCCGAGGAGCGCATAACAGAGCGGTGACTCGCCGGTCGAGTGCTCGAGGGTCCGGGCGAGATCGCGGGGCAGACCGAAATCGAGCCCGACCAGCGCACCGACGGCCGTGGACAGGGCGCCCCGGGCGAGCTCGCTGACCGCGTGGTCCGGTGCCAGCTGGATCAGCAGGCCGGATACACCGAGCGCCACCCCGAGGAGGGCGAACGGGAGAAGCAGGACTCTGGCCAGGTTGCGCACGCTTCGAATCCATCCGATCGCACGCGTGGGTGCGGTCACGGTCCTGAACGACATCGCGAGAGACCGCCCGGTCCCATCTCGGCGTCGATCTTGCTGGCTATCGGCGGGGCGGCGGGTCGATTTGAGCCCCGATCCATGGGGCCCGTCTCGAGAACCCTCGATTATGCTCCGGCCCTTGCAACCGCTCCCTCCTCCCGACCCGCGAGCCTCCACTACCGGCCGTCGATCCCGACGCCGCGGATCGACCCGTGGCCCGCTCGGGCTGGTCTGTCTCCTCGCCTTCGCCCTTGGACTGGACCTGCCTGCCGCGGGATCCGAAGATTCCAGTCCCTTCGCAACCCGGCTCCACGACATCCGCGGCCGGATCGTGCAGGTCTGGCCCCTGCGCGTGAGTCGCTGCGACGACGGCTCGGGGGATCTCCTGATCCTCTCGAGCGAGGGCGGGCCGCCCACCCAGAAGCGGTTTGCGACCTGGCTGCCCTGCGGCTCGGCGCTCTTGCCCGGCGATTCGCGAATCCGGGTGCGGCCGATCGCCGACGCTGCGGTGATCGTCGACGTCGCCTCGATTCCGGGGCGCACCGGCCCGCAGCTCCTTTCGGTGTCGGCCGCGGGCCTTCGCATCGAGTCCCTCGACGGCCCACCGAATCCGCTCGATCGGCCGATTCCGGGAGGCCTGCCGCTGCCGCCGCGGCCGTGGGAAATCGGGCGGCTTCCGCTGGTCGAGGCGTGGAACGACGACGGGAAGCCGATGGCGCTCGTGCCGGCCTTGACCGGCGCCTGGCTCGTCGATCTCGCGAGCGGGGAAAGCCGCCGGATCGAGCTGCCGATCTACGCGAGCTACGAGAGCTTCATGCCTTATCTGCCCGAAACGGTCTGGAAATGGCTGGTCCAGGAGGTGAATTGGCCGACCCTCGCGCGGGCCGACGACAACGGGGACGGCCGGCGCGACCTCTTCGCCCTCTCGCGCTGGGGCATCTGGATCTATCACACGGGACCTGGAGGCCTGCCGTCTTCACCGTCGCGCCGGCTCGAGTATGTGCCCTTCGACGAAAAGACCGAACGCCGCCACGAAGCGAGCGCGCACAACTACTTCGCCCTCGACCTCGACGGCGATTCCTCTGCCGATCTGATCCTCAACACGATCCAGGGTGGCCTGATGGACGGCCGGTCGACCACCCGCATCCATCTCAATTCCGGCGCCGGGGTCAAGATCGACGGCCCGCCGACCGCATTGCGCGAGATACACGGCGGCTTCGCCGCAGTCGATTTCATCGACCTCGAAGGGGACGGCGTGATGGAGGTGCTCGAGACGAGCTTCGAGTTCGGGGTGTTGCAGCTGGTGAAGCTGCTCGTGTCCCAGCGCGCGGACACGACTGTCCGGATCCTCGCCCTCGACCCGACGGCCCCGGGCGGGCTGCGCACGCTCTTCGAAGATCGCCTGTCCTTCGGCCTCGACTTCAAGGAGGGCCGCTTCGCAGACCTGGTGCCCGGACTCGGAGACTGGAACGGCGACGGACTCCTCGACCTCTTCGTTCCCCGCGCTGACGACGCGATCGGCTTTCGCCTGGGAAGCCGCGCAGCGGGCGCTCCGCGGCTGGGCGGCATCGTCGGTCGCCAGCCCGTGCCCCTCGCCAGCGGCGCCAGCCGGATCGCGGACCTCGACGGGGATGGGCTCGACGAGATCGTGGCCTACTCGACGAGCGACCCGGAGCCGCCGCTCGTCGTGCTCGAGAATCTCGGGCGCCTGCCCGGGAGCAAGAACAGCCTGCGGCCACGCTAGGCCCGCCCGGGGCTCGGGCTGCTGAGCCCTCAGCGCGAGGAGAGCGTCTTCAAAGCGCCGGGCTGCGACCTCAAGCCGCCCCCGGCGTGGGGATCCCCAGATGGACGTAGGCGTGGGGCGTTGCGACCCGGCCGCGCGGGGTGCGTGCCAGGAATCCGCAGTGGATCAAGTAGGGTTCGACGACATCCTCGAGTGTTCCCTTGTCTTCACCGACGGCGGCCGCGAGGGTTTCGAGGCCGACCGGTCCGCCCCCGAACTTCACCACGAGGCAGTTCAGGAACGCACGGTCGAGGCCATCGAAGCCCGCATCGTCGACATCGAGGCGTGACAGCGCGAATCGCGTCACGTCGAGGCCGATCTGTCCCGTCGCACCGTCCCGAACCGCCGCGAAATCCCGCACGCGCCGTAATAGTCGATTCGCGATGCGCGGCGTCCCGCGCGCGCGCCGCGCGATCTCGAAGGCCGCCTTCGGCTCGACCGCGAGCCCGAGCAGTCCGCCCGAGCGCGCGACGATCTGCTCGAGATCCGCGACCGGATAGTATTCGAGTCGCGCCGACCACCCGAAGCGATCGCGCAGCGGCGAGGTCAGGAGACCCGCCCGCGTCGTGGCACCGACCAGCGTGAAGCGCGGCAGGTCGAGGCGAAGCGAGCGGGCCGTGGGTCCTTCGCCGATCATGAGGTCAAGCTGGAAATCCTCCATCGCCGGATAGAGGATCTCTTCCACCGAGGGCGAGAGCCGGTGGATCTCGTCGATGAACAACACGTCGCCCGCCTCGAGATTCGAGAGCAGCGCCGCGAGGTCGCCCGGGCGTTCGATCGCGGGCCCGCTCGTCGCCCGGAACTGCGCACCGAGCTCCACCGCGACGATCCGCGCGAGCGAGGTCTTGCCGAGGCCGGGCGGACCGTGGAACAGGACGTGGTCGAGCGGCTCTCCCCGTTCGCGCGCCGCCTGCACGAAGACCTGGAGGTTCTCGCGCAGCCGCGGTTGCCCGATCATCTCGTCGAGGGTCTGCGGGCGCAGGGACTCCTCGGCGCTTTTCTCCTCGGGCTGCCGAGCCAGGGAGATCTCTGCTCGCTCCATTCCGCGTCCTCCAGACCTCGCATCGACCCGAAGCGGCAGCTCGGCCAGCTCGCCCAACTAATGGGCGAGGCGCCGCAGCGCGATTCGGATCAGGGCTTCGATGGGCGCCTCGGGCGATGCCTCGGCGAGCGCAGCGGCCACCACGCGCTCCGCCTGGGCGCGGGGATAGCCGAGATTGACCAGCGCCGACAAGAGCTCCTCGTCGGGCGGGGTCGCACTCATGACCGGCGCATGCGCTTCCAGGTCGCCGGCGGGATGGCCGGCAGGATGGCCGGCGGGATAGTCGACGGCGACGCGCGTCGCGAGCTTCGCCGCGTCGTCCCGCAGCTCCACGGCGATGCGCTCGGCGAGCTTGGGCCCGACCCCGGGCACGTTGCGCAGCCCCTTCACGTCCGCCTCGCGGAGCACGGCGAGCAGCCGCCGCGGCTCCATCCCAGAGAGAATCGTCTGGGCGAGCTTGGGACCGACACGACTCGCCTTGAGCAGCAGATGAAAGAGCTCGCGCTCGAGGGGGGTCGCGAAGCCGAAGAGCTGGATCGCGTCCTCGCGCACCGCCGTATGGACGAGCAGTGCGACGGTCTTGCCCACTTCGGGAAGATTCTCGGAGGTGGAGAACGGGACGAAAAGCTCGTAGCCGACGCCCTGGACGTCGAGCACGATTCGCGTCGGCGCCTTCTCGCGCAGGATGCCCTCGAGCCATGCGATCACGGCATCCGCTCCATCACGAGCCGGGTCATCGCGCCTCGGGTCGAGCGCCGCCGGGTGCGCAGGGGCAGATCCGCGAGCGGCCCGGCCTGGCCCCATGTGAGCGCGAGAGCCAGTGCATCGGCAGCATCCGTCGCGGGCGCTTCAGGGAGGCCAAGCAGCCGGGTCACCATCGACTGGACCTGCGCCTTGCCGGCGGCGCCCGTCCCGGTGACCGATTTCTTCACCTGCCGCGCCGAGAGCTCGACGACCCGGACGCCGGCCTCCCCTAGACTCGCCAGCACGGCGCCCCGCGCCTGGCCCAGCACGAGCGCCGATCTTGGATTGGCCGCGAGAAAGACGCGCTCGACCACGACGACCTCGGGTGCTTCCGCGCGCACCAGGGCGAGCAGCTCGCTGTGGAGGAAGCAGAGGCGAAGCGCCATCGAACCGTCGACCGGCGGGCGCAGCACGCCATGGCAGCGATGTACGAAGCGGCCGGCGACGCGCTCGATCGAGCCGAAGCCCGTCGCCACGGAACCGGGATCCACCCCCAGGATCCGCATTCCCACCCCCATCCACCTACAGCGTGAGCCACCCGCGCCGTCCTCATGGGCAGGGCGCGGTTCCGCCCGCTACGCGAGCTTCTCCAGCTCCTCCTCGGAGATGTCGAAGTTGGCGTAGAAGTTCTGGACATCATCGAGGTCTTCGAGGGATTCCGCCAGCTTGAGCATCTGCTCGGCGTCCTTCCCGGAGAGCTTCACCGTGGTCGAGGGCTGCTGCGAGAACTCGGCGGAGAGCGCCGTGAAGCCCCGCGAGCCCAGCTCGTCACGGACCGCGTGAAGCTCCGTCGGCGCGGTCATGACCTCGCAGCGGTCGTCGCTCTCGACCACGTCCTGCGCCCCCGCCTCGAGGGCCGCCTCGAGCAGCGCGTCCCCGTCGATGCCGGCGCGGTCGAAGCTGATCACGCCGCGCTTCTCGAAAAGGAACGCAACGCAGCCCGAGGCGCCGAGGTTGCCTCCGTTCTTCGAGAGGACGTAGCGAAGGTCGCCCACGGTCCGATTCTTGTTGTCGGAGAGCGTCTCGATCATGATCGCCGCCCCACCCGGGCCGTAGCCCTCGTAGACGATCTCCTCGAAGCTCTCCGAATCCCCCCCGCCGACGCCCTTCTGGATCGCCCGCTGGATGTTGTCCTTGGGCATGTTGGCGTTCTTGGCCTGGTCGATCGCGAGCCGAAGTCGCGGATTCGCGTCCGCGTCCCCCCCACCGATCCCGGCGGCCGTCTGGAGCTCCCTGATCAACTTCGTGAAGATCTTGCCCCGTTTGGCGTCCAGGGCGCCCTTCTTGCGCTTGATCGTCGACCATTTCGAATGTCCGGACATCGGATCTCCTGCGGCGCGCCCCCGCCCGGCCGGGGACGCTTCGAGTCCCGCTCGAATTAGCACAGGGCCGGATCCGGGAGCCATCGAGCCCGCCAGCCACGGCTCGCTTCCCAAGCGCCTTCCGATTCAGTCACGGGATGGCCCGACCGATAGGCGGGGGGCGCTGCCGGGAAGCACCGCCCCCCCGTGGGTCGATCGCCTTCCCCGGCAGCGATCCGCATGCGCGCACGGTCCTTGTCCCCGACTCGAAGCCGGGCGCGAGCGCATCGTCGCCGAGGAGGGATCACATGGCGGAGATCGCCATCGGCATCGACCTGGGCACCAGCAACACCTGCGTCGCGATGATGCAAAACGGTGAGCTGAAGGTGCTTCCGAACGCCTTCGACGAACGCACGTCGGCTTCCGTCGTGCACTTCCGCGAGGACGGGACCGTCGAGGTCGGGAACTCGGCCAAGGCGAAGGTGATCCACGCGCCGGCCCACACGATCTGCTCGGCCAAGCGCTTGATCGGCCGGTTCTACTTCTCGGAGGAAGTCAAGAAGGCGCAGGCCATCTGTGCCTATGAGATCGTCGAGGCGCCGAACCACGGCGTCCGGATCCAGATCCGCGACGAGGAATTCTCGCTGCCCGAGATCTCGGCCATGGTGCTGCGCGAGATGAAGCAGATCGCGGAGCGGCAGACGGGCGAGAAGGTCACGAAGGCCGTCATCACGGTGCCGGCCTACTTCAACGACAACCAGCGCCAGGCGACCAAGGATGCGGGCCGCATCGCCGGCCTCGAAGTCTTGCGCATCCTGAACGAACCGACCGCGGCCGCCCTCGCCTACGGCTTCGGCATGGGACTGAACCAGCGGGTCGCGGTCTACGACCTCGGCGGCGGCACCTTCGACATCTCGGTCCTCGAGATCGGCAAGGACGTCTTCGAGGTGCTCGCCACCTGCGGCGACACCTTCCTCGGTGGCGACGACTTCGACGACCGCATCCTCGACCTGCTCGCCGACGATTTCGTCGGCCGCTACAAGATCAACCCCCGCAACGACCCCTACGCCTTCGAGAAGCTGAAGCTCGCCAGCGAGAATGCCAAGAAGCAGCTGTCGATCGACGACGAGGTCCTGATCGAGATCCCGTCCGTCCTGATCGGCGAAGACGGTCAGCCGATGGGGCTGTCGCGCAAGCTGACCCGCGCCGAGTTCGGAATGCTCGTGCAGGACCTGATCCTGCGGACCTTCAAGGTCTGCGACGAAGCGCTCCAGCAATCGGATCTCACCGTGCGCGATCTCGACGGCGTGATCCTGGTCGGCGGGCCGACCCGGCTGCCGATGATTCGCGAGGCCGTGACGCATTATTTCCAGCGTGAGCCCCGCACCGACGTCGATCCGGACGAGGTCGTCGCGATGGGCGCCGCGATCCACGCGGCCTCCCTCGTCGGCGAGGTCCAGGACTCGATGCTGCTCGATGTGACGCCCCTCGATCTGCGGATCGGGGTCGCGGGCGGTCTCGCCGAGCCGGTGATCGAGCGCAATACGCCGGTCCCGATCGAGCAGACGCGCACTTTCACGACCGTCGCCGACTATCAGGAGTCGGTGCAGATCAGGGTCTACCAGGGCGATCACCGCCTGGCCGAGGACAACACGATGCTCGGCCAGTTCGAGTTCTCGGGCTTCAAGAAGGGCCCGCGCTCCGATGTCCGCATCGACGTCACCTTCGAGATCGACGCCGACGGCATCGTCAGCGTCACGGCCTCGGACCAGGCGACAGGCGAGCAGGCGTCGACGACGATCAGCCTGTCTTCGGGCCTCGATAACGACCAGATCGAACGCATGATCGAGCAGGACGTGGCGGGTCGCGTCGTGACGGCCGACGCGCCGCCCGCGCCCCCGACGAGCAAGCTCGCGGCTCCGGCGGCGAAGGCGGTCGCCCCTCCCCGTTCGGCGCTTCCGAGTGGGCCGGCAGCGGTCCTGGCGCCGACGCGCCCGGCTCCCGCGCAGCCGTCCGTCAAGCCGTCCGCGGTCATACCGGTCACCCCGCTGGTCCCGGTTGCCCAGGATGACCTCGACGATTTCGACGACCTCGAGGTCGACGGCGAGCTTGAAATTCTCGAAGAGGAGCTCGAGCAGCTCACCCAGACCCGGCCCCAGGCCCCGGTCGCGGCGCCCGCGCCGGCGCCGGCGCAAGCCGAAATCGATCTCGACACGGTCGCCGTCAGCGAAGTCGACGAGGATGGCTTCTTCGACCGTTCCGGCAACGATCTCTCGGCTCCCGACCCGGATCAGAAGATCGGGTAGAGAGAAGGCCATGGCCACGATCGACCCGCTCGAAATCACGGCACTGGCCCGCATCATGGACGAGCTCGACTACTACCAGCTCCTTCATGTGAAGCCCGAGGCCAGTGCCTCCGAGATCCGTCAGGCGTTCCACGCGTCGTCGCGCCACTACCATCCCGACGCGAATCGGCAGCTCGCAGCCGACCTGAGGGAGCAGTGTGGCCGGATCTCGAAGCGGATCACCGAGGCCTACTGCGTGCTCCGCGATACACGCCGAAGGAAGGCCTACGACGCGAAGCGCTCCGAGGGAACCTCGCTCCGGATCCAGCTGGCCGAAGCCCGCCAGGCACACAGCACCCAGCAGAATTCGGAACGCCGTGGCGCCACCGCCCAGGGTCGCCAGTACCACGCCAAGGCCGAGACCGAGCTGAAGACCGGCAACGTCGCCGCCGCGATCCGCCATCTGCAGATGGCGCTCACCTTCGAGGCCAACAACGTCGGCTTCAAGGCCATGCTCGACGAGCTTCGCGCCCGCCTGAAGGCCGCGAGCTAGCAGGCCGCGCGGATGCCCGAACGCCCGATTTATTCAGCCCCACCGGGTCACGCCGGCGCGCGCGCCCCTGCTAAAGTGCTGCTCATGTCGAAGACACACCACGAGAGCGGCCCTCTCGCGAGAATTTCCCTCACACTGCTCGGCCTGTTGCTCTCCGCTTGCCTCGCCTGCTCCGAAAGCGCTTCGACGGATGGATCGTCCGCCGCTGCCGCGGGCGCTGCCGAAGCCAGCGGAACTCCGGCGGCGGTCGATGCGGCCAACACCACGGCCAACACCACCGCAAGCGCCAGCGCCGCAAAGTCGGGCGCGAAGGGCGAGCCAAAATCGGCCCCGCGCAACCCGAGTGAGCGGCCGATTCCCGCCTTCTCCGGCACCACCCTCGACGGCAAGACGATCGACGTCCGCCAGCTCCTCGGAGCCCGGAGCGTCTTCTACTTCTTCAATCCCGAGGTCGCTCAGGCGGCGGCGGTGAGCCGCGCCGTCGAGCGAGTCCATGCGGAAGCCGCCGACCATAATTTCAGGCTGATCGGAGTCGGCGTCGGCTCGGACGCGGCGAAGCTCTCCGCCTTTGTGGCGTCGACCGGCCTGCATTTTCCGGTGATCGACGATTCGAGCGGCGCGATCACCAACAAGATCCAGCTGCGCGCGCCACTCGGCCTGCTCGGTGTCGATCCCGAGGGCTACATGGCCTTCGCCATCGGACAGTTCGCGAGCGACGGCGACGTCGAAGCCAAGGCGGAGGCGGATTTGCGCGAGCAGCTCCGGCTGGACACGAAGGCCGAGACGACCCACGCGGGCGAGCTCATGCGGTTCACGCAGGCGCCCGCGCTCGGAGTCATCGAGATGTCGTCGGGCAAGGTCCTCGAGACGAAGATGCTGGCGGGTCGGGCGGCGGTCGTGATCTTCTTCCTGCACAGCTGTCCGCATTGCCACAAGGCGCTCGAGTCGATCCGGGAAACCCTCGCGAAGATGTCCGACGCCGAGAAGCCGCGGCTCGTAGCGATCTCGGTGCAGGACAACCCGAGCGCGATCCGCGACGCCATGGCGGAGCAGAAGCTCGATTTCTTCGACCCCTATCTCGACCCGGGCGGCAAGGCGGCCGAGGCCTGGGGTGCCACCGGCGGCGTCCCGGTCGTCCACGTCGTCGACACCCAGGGCCGCATCCGCCATCGCAGTCAGGGCTGGAACGAGACGCGCGACGCCGGCATCCTGCGCATGCAGCTCGCGCGCGCGGCCGGGGCGAAGGTGCCGATGCTGCTCGATCCCAAGGGCTACAGCGGCAACGACGTCTGCGGCGTCTGCCACGAGCAGGAGCTCGCGACCTGGCAGTACACGGCCCACGCCACCGCCTACGACACCCTCGTCACCCATGGCGCGGATCGCCGCACCGATTGCGTCGGCTGCCACGTCGTCGGCTTCGAAAAGCCCGGTGGCTACGACTTCACGCGCCGCCCGATCCAGCTCGAGAACGTGGGCTGCGAGTCGTGTCACGGCCGCGGTGGCCCGCATCTCTCGCCGGATTTCGTGAAGAATGCGAGCAACACAGAGGACTACACGACGGTCTGCGCGACCTGCCACAACCCGACCCATTCGCTCGGCTTCGACTACGCGACCTTCCACCCGCGCATCTCCCACGCGAGCATCGCAGCCCTCTCGGACGCCGAGCGGGCAAAGCTGCGCGCCGACGGCGGCCCGTCCCGGGAGCTGCTCCCGACCCGCGCCGACTACGTCGGCTCGAACGCCTGTCAGAGCTGTCACACGAAGGAATTCGAGACCTGGTCGGCGAGCCCCCACGCCCACGCCGTCGCCACCCTCGAGAAGACCAATAAACAAGGCGATGCGACCTGCCTTGGCTGCCATACCACCGCCTACGGCAAGCCGGGCGGCTTCGCGTCCGGCGCCAAGCCTGCGAGCTCGCCCGATCTCGCCCGCGTTGGCTGCGAATCCTGTCACGGCCCCGGCGGTGATCACGTCGGTGAGTCGGCACGCCGCGTGGGCACGATCCTGTCGCTCGGCGACAAGTGCGACTCATGCGTGATCCTCAAGGTCTGCGGCACCTGCCACGACCAGGCCAACGATCCCGGCTTCGAGTTCGAGGTGGAGAAGCGGATCGACGCCCAGCGCCACGGCACGATCGATTCCGCCGCGACCCGCGACGGCCATTCGGCTTCTCTCGTGCCGCCGGATCGGATCCACGTTCCCCTGCTCGCCGTGCGCGAGGCCCGTTAGGTCGCGATGGCGCCGAGCGAACCGGGCAGCGAGTGGATCGAGGAGGCCCGCGAGCTCGTCGCCTCGGCCGCCGCGCTGGTGCGGGAGCTGGCCGAGGAAGGTGTGGCGGACTTCGAGCGGCTCGCCGTGTCGGCGGCGATTCCCGACCGGCCGCAATCGCCGAGGCCCTCGACTGCCTCGTCGCGCGCGCCCGCGCTGAAGCACGAGGCGAGCCCGCCGCTGGCGGCGCGCCCGACCTCGGCACCGCAGGCTCTGAGCTCTGAGGCACGCCCGACCCTCGACGGCATCCGGGCAGAGCTCGGCGATTGTCGGCGCTGTGGCCTGTGCGAGGGCCGCAACACGATCGTGTTCGGCGACGGCAACCCGCACGCGGATCTGCTCTTCATTGGAGAGGGGCCAGGCGAGCAGGAAGATCGGACGGGACTTCCCTTCGTCGGGCGCGCGGGCGAGCTCCTGACGCAGATGATCGAGAAAGGCATGGGCCTGCGCCGAAGCGACGTGTACATCTGCAACATCGTGAAATGCCGCCCGCCCAACAACCGCACACCGCTTTCGCCCGAGGTGAGCGCGTGTCGCCCCTTCCTCGACGGCCAGATCGAAGCGGTGGCGCCGAAAGTGATCGTGACCCTGGGCAAGCCGGCGGCGAGCCTGCTGCTCGATCGCGAGATCGCCATCACGCGCCTGCGCGGCACCTGGCAGGAGTACCGCGGGATCCCGCTGATGCCGACGCTCCACCCCGCCTACGTGCTCCGCCAGTACACGCCCGAGAATCGCCGCGCGGTCTGGCAGGATCTGCGCGCCGCGCTCGAGCGGAGTCGTTTGTGACGCAGGGCGCCGCGATCGAGTGTGGCGTCGTCCTGCATCCGGCCGGCCACACCCGCTCGCCCGTGATGCACGAGGCCGCGTACCGCGCGCTCGCAATCGACGCGATCTACCGCATCTACGACGTGCCCCCCGAACGCCTGGCGAGCGCCGTGGCGGAATTCCGCGCGCGAGGCCTGCGGCAGATCTCGGTCTCGATCCCGCACAAAGAGGCGATGCTTGCTCTCGTCGACGAGCTCGAGCCCGTCGCGCGGGCGATCGGCGCCCTCAACACCGTGCTGCGCGTGGGCGACCGCCTGATCGGCACGAACACGGATTGGATCGGCGCACTGCGGGCCCTCGAGCGGGTGGTGCCCGTCGGCGGACAACGCGCCGTCGTACTCGGCGCCGGGGGGACCGCACGCGCCGTTGTCTTCGCCCTGCGGCAGCGGGACTGCGAAGTCCTCGTGCTGAACCGGACGCGCGAGCGGGCCGAAGCCCTGGCGCGAGAGCTCGATGCCCAGGGCGCCTTCGCGCTCGAGGCGCTCGAGTCGCTCGCACCCGCGCTGCTGGTCAATACGACGAGCGTGGGCATGGGGGAATGGCGATCCCCGGTGGCGGCTTCCGCGCTCCACGCTGGTATGGTCGTGCTGGATGCAGTCTACGCGCCGGAACGCACGCGCCTGCTCGCCGAGGCGGAGCAGCGCGGCGCGCGCGTCGTAGGCGGAAAATGGATGCTGGTCCATCAGGCGGTCGAGCAGCTGCGGCGCTGGACAGAACGCCTGGAGAAGCCGCCTTCGGCCCACGCCCTGGCGGGCGTCGTCGACGTGATGGCGGCGGCGTTCGATCAGGCCGGGCGCGCTAGCTGACTCCGCGGTTGGGAGCGGGGTCGAGGTCGAGGTTGAGGGCGACAGCCGGACCTCAGGTCGTGTAGCTCCACTTCGCCTTGTTCGAAGCGATGCGATCCGCGCTGGGAACATCGGTATCGACACGCTCGGGCACTTCGAAGTCGTCCCGCTCTTCCACGATGCGTGCGTTCAGGGCGATGTCCTCCTGGAACACGGCCGGGACCTGCTCATCCTCGAAGATCGCCTCCCACGGACACTCCGGCTCGCAGACGCCGCAGTTGATGCATTCCTCGGGATCGATGTAGAGCTGGTTCGCGTAGCCGGCCGCCTCGCCCTTGTCCTTGTGCTGGACGATGCAGTCGACGGGGCAGACCTCGACACACGCCATATCCAGACAATCTCGACACATGCGGGTGATGACCCAGGTCATTCGAAATCCCTCTCTTCTTGGCTTTTTGTTGGCTTCTTGGTGGGGAGCTGGGGAGCCTGGCGCCTGCTTGCACGCGCACAGGGCGACGAGGCTCTCGCGCAGGCTGCTCTCGGCCGGGCCGCGCGGGTTCCGTGTCCACACGGAGTCGCACGCGGCAAGCTGAGAGCCACCCGACTACTTGAGCTTGGTTTCTTTGTAGACCACGTGCTTGCGCACGACGGGATCGTACTTCTTGAGCTCGAGCTTGTTCGGCGTGTTCGTCCGGTTCTTCGACGTCGTGTAGAAGTGACCGGTCCCCGCCGAGGATTCGAGCTTGATCTTCTCTCGCTTGCTCTTGGCCATTGTCTTGCCGTGCCGTCTTTCGCTGGCGCCGTGATCGGCGCAGTCAGGTTCTCAGTCTGTTTAAATGCGCGCGCGATCAAGCGCTCGCGGGATCAGGGACGAGGCCGCCACCGCGCACGAACACGCGCACGCGCTTGCCGTCGCGGGTCTCGAAACGGATGCGGGAGGGCTTGCTGTCCGCCGGATTGACGAGCATCACGTTGGAGGCGTCGATGAAGCCCTCCGTCGACACGATGCCGCCTTCTCGTGCCGCGCTGCGGCCGGGCTTCAGATGGCGCGTCTGCACACGAACGCCTTCCACGCGCACGCGCTTCCTCTCGACGTCGACCGCCATCACCTTGCCCTGCACGGCCTTGGCCGAGCCTGCGCCACTCACGACCTGGACGAGGTCGCCCTTGCGAATCTTCTGCATTGGATCCTGCCTCCGGCCGGGCCGGTGTTGGGAGCGCGTATGTATCCGCCAGACAAGGGCTTTCGTCAAGGACCCGCGCGGGATTTCCAGCGCTCTGCCGCAATCCGGGGCAGGCCCCGTCCCAGTCCGTCCGGCGCCGGCTCCAACCCAGGGGTAAGCTCGCGCGCCCATGGGCCGGGAGGGGGATGATGCGCAAGGTCGTGATCGGAATCGTGGTCGCAGGAGTCGCGCTGGCGCTGGCTTGCATCCTCCTGCCCGACGAAATGGTCGTCAAGGGGCCGATTCTCAATTCCCTGACCGGGCGCAGCATCGACGCCCCGAAGCCTGAGACGGTCGAGCGGCGCTTCGAGGTGGCCCCGGGATTCCGGGTCGAGCTGTTCGCCGAAGGTCTCCAGAACGCGCGCGTCCTGCGCTTCAGCCCAGGCGGCTCGCTGGTGGTCAGCCAGCCCCGACTCGGGCGACTGCTGCAGGTTGCGCGGGACGCGGATGGCGACGGCCGCTCCGATGGCCAGCGGGTGCTCCTCGAGAACCTCGATCGACCCCACGGATTCGATTTCGGAGACGGTCAGCTCTTCGTCGGTGAAGGCGGTGCGATCGCCCGCGTCGGCTTCGAGGAGTCGGGCCCCGACTCGCTCCGCACGGTGGGTGAGCCGACGCGCATCGTCACCGGCATTCCCGAAGGCGAGAACCACTGGAGCCGCACGCTCCGCCTCGGCCCCGATGGCATGCTCTATCTCTCGGTCGGCTCGAGCTGCAACGCCTGCCTGGAGAAAGACCCGCGGCGCGGCGCGCTCCTGCGTTATGCGATCGACGGCAGCGAGGAAGAGATCTACGCCGCGGGCGTTCGCAACTCCGTCGGCTTCGATTGGCGCCCCGGGACCCGGGAGCTCTACGCCACAGACAACGGCCGCGACCTGCTCGGCGACGACACGCCCCCCTGCGAGCTGAACCGGATCGAGCGCGGCGGCTTCTACGGCTGGCCGTACGCCTACGGCATGAACCAGACGGATCCGGATTTCGGCGTCGGTCAGCCCGCGCGCATCGCGGCGTCGATCCCGCCCGTGCATGCTTTCGGCGCCCATCAAGCCCCGCTCGGAATCCGCTTCCTGCGCCACGAAAGCCAACCCGTCGACTATCGGGGCGCCGCCCTCGTCGCGCTCCATGGCTCCTGGAATCGCTCCGAGCTCTCGGGCTACAAGGTCGTCTCGCTCCACTGGGACGCCGAGGGCAAGATCAGCCAGCGCGACTTCCTCACCGGCTTCCAGGTCGGCGACGACGTGATCGGCCGCCCCGTCGACGTCGCCGAAGGTCCCGATGGGGCGATCTACGTGAGCGACGATTACGCCGCCGCGATCTACCGGATCACGCGCTCCGATGCGTCCTCCAATGCATCAGAGGCGCCGACGAGCCTCGCGAGCAACCGACCTGCAGCCCGGGCGGTCGACGATCCCCTCGCCGCCTACGACCCGGACACGCGCAGCGCGATGGTCGCGCGCGGCGCGGCACTGTTTGCCGAAAAGGCCTGCGCCAGCTGCCACGTCGAAGGACAGGCCGCGCCGGGAATCGTCGTGAAGCCGATCGAGAATCTCGCCGCGCGTTATACGGTCGAGAGCCTCGCGAGCTTCCTGCTCACCCCGCAGCCGCCGATGCCGGTCGTCGATCTGCCCGAGCAGGATCGACTCGCCCTCGCGGCCCACCTGCTGGAAAAGGATGTGCGATCAGTTCGCGCGCGATCCGTCAGCGGTGGAGGTGAGTGAGGACTCCATCGCCACGGCGGTGCGTCGTCACGAGACCGTCCTCCTCGAGACAATCGAGGGCGCCGATCAGCAGCAGCATCTGGGCGCGAATCCGCTCGAGGGGCTCGTCGGGCGGAAACAGCGCCGTGCGCAGCTCGAACGCCGTCACTTCCTGGCTCATCGCCGCGAGATGGCGGAGGCTCCGGTCGATGCGCTGGAGGCGCACGTCGTAGTAGAGGATCGTGTCGCGGATCGTCCGATCCGCCCGCGAAATCAGGCCGCCGTAGCCCGGGAGCAGCCACTTGTCGTTGCGGCCGCGCAAGCGGCGCAGGCTCTTGCGCAATTCGACGAGACCCTTGAACCGCGGCCTGCGCCGGCAGGGATCGGCGGGATCGGGTAAGGCCGAGAGATAGAAAGACTCGGCCCGTGGGACCGCCTGGCCCATCACCTGATCGCCCGTGAAGAGAAGTCCCGCCCCCTCGTCCTCGAGCAGCAGGTGGCCCGGCGTGTGGCCCGGACTGTGGTGGACGCGGAACGCGAAATCCTTCCACTCGACGCGATCGCCTTCGCGCAGCACACGATCGACGCGCGTCGATTGGCCTTCGGCGAGATTCTGGTCGAGGGCATGGAAGCGGTCGCCTTCGATCCGCTCGAGTACTTCCTCGCTGGCACCGGTCTCGCGAAACAGCTCGATCGCATCGCCGAGTCGCGTGCGGACCACACTCTCGAAGTCCTCGACCAGGGGCGCATCCGCTTCATGCACCCAGCACTCGAGCTGTGCACCCCGTTCCCGAAAGGTCTCGACGAGACCGAAATGGTCTCGGTGGCCATGGGTCAGCACGACGCGTTCGATATCACCGACGCCGTAGCCGAGCTCCTCGAGGGCCGACTCGAGGGCCGCGAGGCTCGCCTTCGACTTGACGCCCGTATCGATCAGCGTGAGGGGCTCGCTTTCGACGAGATAGATCTGGGTCGACTCGAGCTCCCAATCGAGCGGGAGCACGATCATGTGGATCTGCGGACGTCCCGGCAGCGGGCTGCGGACGAGGAAGCGGCCCGCTGATGGAGCGGTTCCGGCTCGGGATCGAGTCCAGACCTGAGACATCGGGTCATCATAGCCGCGAGGGGCCGCGACCGTCGATGTGGGCGCCTCGAAATCGCAGTGAAGATTTCGGGGCGCGATCGGCGGGGCGGAGGCCCGCGCTGTCGGTCGCTTGCGTGCGCGTGGAGGGAGGGTCAGGCTATCCGAATCATGACCCGATCCCCCTGCCATCGATCCAACCGCCCTGCCCGCACGTCGCTCGCAGGGCTGGCACGGGTCGGACGGAAATCCGCCGGTGGCGACCGCAGCTCGACCCGCCGGATCGTCGCGTCGATTACGTTAGGCGGCCTCGCGCTGCTCGCCGGCCCCGCGGTGGGCGAGTCCCAGATCAAGCTGCCCATCCTCGACGGCCCGGCCGGGATCGCCGCCACGACTTTCGATCCCGGCGGTCATGCCGTGGGGAGCGCGAGCTTCACGGTCGAGACGCTGGCCGAAGGTCTGCGAAAGATGACGGTCAAGCTCGGAGTCGACGCGGGGGGCCAGAACCTCTCCGAGGTCACCCTGGCCCCGGTTTCGTCAGGGCCGCCCGGATCGGCGGGCGCATCGGCGGCTCCATCGGCGGCGGGTCTGCGCATCGTCGAGGAGCGCTCCCAGTCGACGCGGGCCGATGGGGTCCGACTGGACCTGCTCGTGATCGACCACATGGCTGGACGCGCGAGCTGCATCCCCGATGCGGGAGGAGAGGCAAAGGCGAGGACCGTCGACCTGCCCGATCGCGACCGGGTCGTCAACGTGCCGATGCAGCTGCTCTTCCAGCCCCTCGTAAACGGCGAGCTGGACGAGATCCGTTTCCAGATCGTGCTCTGCACCGACGGCCCGAAGTTCCAGGACATGATCGCCGTTCGCGGCCCGCGCTTCCCCTCACACGACGGACGCGACGGACGCGAGGTCGTGGAGATCCGCTACGGCCCCGACTTCGGCAAGACCGTTGCCTACTTCGCGAGCCGGCTCCTGCCGCGCTTCTCGTTCTGGTTCGACGCGAAAGACGGCGCCTATCTCGGCCACCGGATGCCGCTCCACAGCAAGGGCCCCGATGTGGTGCTCGTCCGCTCGGGACTCACACCGAAGGACCTGGGCGTCGAATAGGCGAAGCCCGAGGCCGGAGATTTCGGGGAACTCCCCAATTCGGGTAGTGTCCTTTTGCAGGCGCCGGAATCATCGCCAGGAGTGCGCTGCGTCACAGATGCGGGGCCCTACTCCAACGATGATGCCGCGCGGTTACTTTCAGTCCAATCGGCACCGATGATCCGGTGCGCTTTGTAAAATGGGGGAAATGATGCGAAAGATGATTTCTGTGTTGGCGCTGGCCGGGCTTCTCGCCGGGACCGGCTGCGCTTCGACGTCCGACATGACCCAGCTCAAGAGCGACGTCACCGCCGCCCGCGAGGAAGCGGCCGAAGCGCGACGAATCGCCGAGGAAGCGCGCGACACGGCCGCCGCAGCCCAATCCGATGCCAGCGCGGCGCGTGCGGCAGCCGACGCTGCAGCGACGGAGGCGCGGACGGCGAGCGAAAAGGCCGACCGTATCTTTCAGCGATCTCTGCACAAATAACGCCGCCTTCCAGAGCGAGACACCGGGGCGCACCGCCTATCTCATGGCGGCCTGCGCCTCGGATCTCGCGACCGGAAGAATCCGCCCGAAGGTGGACCGAGTCGTCGTAAAAAAGCGCGCCCGGACGCTCACGCTCTGGTACGCGGGCTTTCCCGTGCGCATCTACCGGATCGCGCTTGGACGCGCGCCTTCGGGCGACAAGCGACACATGGGCGACGGGCGAACACCCGAAGGCCTCTACTGGATTGATGGCCGGAACCGCGGGAGCCGCTTCCACCGCTCGCTTCACATCTCATACCCGTCCGCCACGGACCAGCGGGAAGCGAGCGAAGCGGGCCACGCCCCCGGCGGCGCGATCATGATCCATGGGCTACCTGCTGGCGCCGGATGGATCGGGAAGCACCACGCCCGCCTCGACTGGACTGAGGGCTGCATCGCCGTCACGAACGAGGAAATCGATGAGATCTGGGAGCTCGTGGCCGATGGAACGCCCATCGAGATTCGCCCCTAGGCGAATCTCGCAAACGCTGGGCTCGACGGGATTTCCGTACGCGACGCCAGGCCGCCTTCGGACCCTTGGTCCGCTCCTGGTCGCCCTCGCCAGCGTCCTCTGCTGGACGAGCGGCTGTGCCCAGCTTTCGAAGCCGAAGCCAGAAGGTCCCCGGCGCTACCTGCTCGAAAATCCGCCGCCCTCCCCCGATCTGGTCGGACGCCTCAGCTTCAAGACCGCCGTGGCCGAAGACACCTTCGTCGATCTCGCCCCCGAGTTTGGCGTCGGGTACGTCGAGCTGGTCGCCGCGAATCAACACATCGATCCCTGGGTGCCGAAGGCCGGGGAGCGGATCGCGATCCCGAACGTCCATCTCCTGCCCGCCGGCCCGCGCGAGGGCGTCGTCGTCAACACCGGCGACATGCGCCTCTACCACTTCCTCCCAGGCGAGCTTCCGCGGAGCTACCCGATCGGCATTGCGAAGGAAGGTTATGCGACGCCGCAGGGCGACACGACGGTCGTCCGCAAGAAGGCGAACCCGACCTGGTATCCGACTGCGTCGGCGCTGCGCGATGACCCTGAGCTCCCGCGCGCCGTCCCGCCCGGCCCCGACAATCGACTCGGTGCCTTCGCGCTCTATCTCGGCTGGCCCTCCTACCTGATCCACGGGACCAACGATCCCCGCGGCGTCGGCCGCCACTCGAGCCGTGGCTGCATCCGGCTCTATCCCGAGCACATCGAAGAGCTGTTTGCGCGCGTGCCGGTCGGAACGAAGGTGCGGGTGGTGCACGAGCCGGTGAAGCTCGGCTGGGTCGCGGGAGAGCTCTACCTCGAGGTGCA
>JANNQH010000152.1:0-3250 GCA_031400655.1 Deltaproteobacteria bacterium
TTCCGCCATCGCTTCCCGCGATTCGGCGACCGCGAGTGCCTCCTCGGGAACGACGCCTAATGCCTCGGTCCCCTCGGTCGGGACCGCACCGACCGGCGCCATCGAGTTCACGAAGACCCCGTTTCGCGCTTCGGCGGCCGCGAGTCCGGCGGTGAATCGCTCGAGGGCGGCCTTCGTCGATCCGTACAAGAACGAGAGCCCGTCGAAATCCCGGTAGGGCTGCTCGGGATGGGCCGACGTCGCCGACGAGATGTTGAGGATCCAACCCTCGCGCCGCGCGCGCATGCTGGCGATCACGAGCTGCGAGAGCCGCCAGGGCGCGTGGATGTTGATCGCATAGGCGATCCGGAAGCGATTCTCGGAGAGCTTGTCGAAGGGCAGGTAGAAGGCGGCGGCAGCGTTGTTGACCAGGATCTCGATCGGTCCGAGCGCAGCCTGCGCCTCGGCCACGATCCGGTCGTAGTCCTTCGAGTCGGCCAGGTCGCCGACGATCGGGACGGCCTGGCCACCGTGTTTTTCGATCCAATGCGCCGTCTCGCGCAGACTCCCGGGCAGATGGTCGTGCTGGTCGAGGGTGCGGGCGGTGATGGCGACCTTTGCGCCCTCGGCGGCAAAACGTTTGGCGATCGCCGCGCCGATGCCACGGCTCGCGCCGGTCACGAGGGCCACGCGTCCTTCGAGCTCTCCCATTTTCGACTCTCCCTACGGCTCGCTCTCGATTCGTTCCGTCCCCGACTGTGCGGACGCAATCCACTGGGCCGGCGTCGCGCAGGGGTGGGGGCGAGTCTAGCTACACGCGGATCCAGGGGCTCGGCAGACGTCGACGGGCGCTCAGTACCGCACGACCGCTTCGAGGCGTCCCGACTCCGCGCGCACGACCTCGAGCCGCGACATGCACGGCATGCAGTACACGCGGTCGCCCGGCCACAGCTCGCGCGCCGAGCGGATCACGACCTTGCAGACCGGGCAGAGGACCTCGTTGGGCTCGAGCGCATCGCCCTGGCCCCGCCAGCGGCGATAGAAGCGTCGATACCTCGCCGGCACTTCGTCGAATCCGGTGTCGTCTGCGAGCACGAAGCGTCGTCGCGGGCGGGACCGGGCCGCACTCGGGTCGCCAGTCATGTGTCGAGTCCGAGCCGGGCGACGGATTCGAGATAGAGCCGACCGACTTCGGGGCGCTCCGACCTGGGCAGGCCCAGCTGCTCGAGGGAGTCCTCGAAGCTCGCGAGGACCAGCGGGTCGAGCTCCCGCTTGATCTCGCGCAGCCGGAGCCTTGCCTCCGGATGTCGCGCCAGATGGCGTCCCAGATCGTTCTCGCCGAACCCGATGTGCCGTCGCTCGTCCTTCAAGACCCCGCCGAGCATCTGCGCCGTCCTGGGGTCGGCGGTCCGCATGTGGGTATGAAAAGCGGCGAACTCCATCGATTCCAGGATGACGTTCTGCGCGAAGACCGAGGCCAGCCAATCCTTCGCCGCCACATAACGCAGCAGTCTGTCCCGAAAGGCGAGGAGATGGGGATTCGACTGGGCCTCGAAGGAAGCCTCGGCGTCCTCGACACCGAGCTCGCCGAGTCGATGCAGCATCACCTCGAGGTGGCGCGCCTCGTCGACGACCTGGGTGGCGAGGAAGATCTTGGCCGGCCGATTCGGCGCGAAGCCGATCATGCCACTCGAGCCTTCGAGGGCGGCGACCTCGCCGACGCAATAGGTCGAGAGCGTCGCGATCAAAGCCTGACGCCGCGCCGCGTCGAGTTCGGGGATCGGCGCGTCGGGGGAGACGCCGTGGGGATGGCCGTGGAGGTAGCCCTCGACGGACTGGAACCAGAACTCGAAAGAGTGGACCTCGCGCAGGAAGGCCGCGTGATCCCGCCCGTGAAGCTCACCCGGATCGAGCGACATGGCTTCGACCTCGCGCGCTACGGACGCTCCGGGCTCTGGTATTCGAGTCCGATCCGCGCCAGTCGGGTCTTGAATTCCTTCAGGACCGTGTCCGCCAAAACGGCTTCCATTTCACTCGCATCGGCATTCGAGAGATCCGTCCCGTGCCAGACATGGCTCTTCGGCGCGGCGCCCGCTCGGCTCGCCTGCTCCTGCACCACACGGCGTGCCTCTCGCATCGCGGAGGCCTGACCACGGAAGCGATCTGCGAAGGTGGCGAGCATGTGGTAGGCCATGTCCTTCTGCATCCGCTCGATCTCGGGCTTCTTCTCGGGCTGCTCGCGAATCAGCGAGCCGATCCGGTTCTCCCCGAATCCGACGTGTCGCCGCTCGTCCGCGATCGTGCCCGAAAGAGTCCGGGCGAACTTGGGGTTCGTGTCGCGATTGGCGGTCTGCATCATCTCGAAGGTGCTGAAGGCCAATCCCTCGAGCACGATGTTCTGGCCGACCACGCCCGCGACGAAATCCTTCTTGTCGACCTTCTCGAGCAGGATTTCCGCGAATCGGACGAGATGGGGATTCGCGAGGCGAGTGATCGTCGATTCGAGCTCGTCCCGTTTGACGCCGAGATCGAACAGCCGTTGCGTGAAGATCTCGACGTGGCGTGCTTCATCGAGAGTCTGCGTCGCGAGGAAGTCTTTGCTCGCGGCATCCGGTGCGGCGTTGATCAGCCCGGATGAGGCCGCCAGCGCGGCGCGTTCGCCGACCACGAGCTGGACCGTCGTCCCGATCGCCTCGTCCCGGAGGACCGGATTCTCGAGCAGGAAGTCGGGCTCCTTCGCCCCGCGCTCGTGCCCGTACTCTGTGCCCTTCAGATATCCCTGCGGACAGGACTCGAGCCAGTACTGAATCGAATAGGCAGTCCGGGCTTCCATCGTCGTTTGCCCTCCCGTGATCCGATGCGTTCGCCGGGGGATTCTGCAATCCGTGTACCTGAAAATTTCCGGCTGGGGAGGAGCGAGTGAGGGCGCGAGCAGAGGAGCGTGAGGCGCCCTGTCCGCCGCAGGCGGTGACGCGTGGCATCGAGCCCCAGCGCCTGGCGGACAGCGCTCGGGCCGGCGTCACGAACGCGATCACGCTCCGCTTCGCAGCGACGAGGGGGCGTCGCTCAGTGCAGGTCGTGATTCTCGGCCAGGGCGTCTCGAAGGCGCTGGGACAGCTCGTGGGGCTCAACCTTCGTGAAGTCGTTGGGGACCTTGGCCGTCACGTGGTCGGCTATCGATTTCGGCAGCGAGGCAAGCAGGTCCCCAAGGAATCGCTTCGGGGCGACGATCAGGATGTCTCGCACGCTGTTCGCCTGGACCGCACGGGTG
>JANNQH010000153.1:0-7190 GCA_031400655.1 Deltaproteobacteria bacterium
GTCGAATAGGTAGGCAGGAAGGCGATCAGGAAGGTCGAGAGACCCATGATGAGGAGCGAGACCACCAGCGTCGATTTGCGCCCGACCCGGTCGCCAAAATGTCCGAAAGCCACCGCACCGAACGGCCGCGCGAAGAATGCGACCGAGAAGCTCGCATAGCTGAGCAGCAGCTGGAGACCCGGCTCGTCGGCCGGAAAGAAGAGCGGGCCGAAGACGAGGGCTGCCGCCGTCGCGTAGATGTAGAAGTCGTAGAACTCGACGGCCGTGCCGACGAGGGACGCGCCCAGCACGCGGCGTGCAGAAGCCGGTCGGTTGCCCTGCGAGCTCGAGCCTCCAATTCGACCCGCGATTCGATCCGCCATTCGATCCCCCCACGCATGCCGGAGCATGTCGGATGCGGCGAGGGCAAGGTACCGTTCGAGTGTCCTCACTCGCAGACCCCTCGCCCCCCGAATGCCCATTCCCGGAGACCCTCTCAGGTGAGCAGCCCGGCCATTGCTTCGCGCCCCAGCTGGCTATTCCGCGTCATCCCCGCGCTCGACACGCTCCGTCATTACGGGCGCGAGGACGCCCGGGGAGATCTGATCGCGGGCGTGACGGTGGCGACGGTCGCAGTGCCCCAGGCGATGGCTTATGCGTTGATCGCGGGGCTTCCGGTCGAGTACGGCCTCTACACCGCGATCGTGATGACGGCGGTCGGCGCCGTCTTCGACTCGTCGCGCCAGCTCATCAACGGCCCGACGAACGCCATCTCGATCGCGTTGTTGAGCGCGATCGCGATCGTGCCCGACGATCGAAAGCTCGAAGCCGCGATCCTGATGGCCTTCATGGTCGGCTCGATCCAGCTCGCCATCACGCTCTTCCGGCTGGGCGATCTCGAGCGCTACATCTCCCACTCGGTGATCGTCGGCTTCACCCTCGGCGCGAGCACGCTGCTGGTGCTCGACCAGGTGAAGAACCTGTTCGGCCTGGCGGCGGTCGGCGGTGCGCACGCCCACTTCCTGCAGCGCTTCTGGGGCTCGCTCAGCCAGGGCGGCGGCATTCACGTCCCGACCGCTGCGGTCGGACTCGCGACGATCGCCCTGATTCTCGCGCTGCGGTTCCTGAAGCAGCGCTTCGGGCCTCGTCTGCTGCCGGACCTGCTGATCGCGGTCGCGGTGATGGCCGCCGCGGTGGCGGTCTTCGATCTCGACGCGCTGGGCGTGCGCGTAGTCGGAGAGATCCCCGCGAAGCTGCCCGCCTTCGGTTCGCCGAACTTCGATATCGCCCTGGCGCGCGATCTCGCGAGCGGAGCGCTCGCGATCGCGGTGCTCGGCCTGCTCGAGGCGGTGTCGATGGCGAAAGCGATCGCGGCCATCACCAAGCAGAAGCTCGACATGAACCAGCAGTGTTTGAGCGAGAGCGTCGCGAATCTCGCAGGCAGCTTCTTCCACTGCTTTCCCGGTTCCGGCTCGCTGACGCGCTCGTCGATCAATCAGCAGGCCGGCGCCTCGACCCAGTGGTCGGGTGTTGTCTCGGCGGCCACGGTCGCGCTCATCATGGTCGTGTTCGCGCCGTACGCGCGCTTCATTCCGCGGGCGGCCCTCGCCGGGATCCTGATGGTCGCCTCCTACAACATGGTCGACTGGCGTGCGCTGGCCTATCACTGGCGCACTACGCGCTTCGATGCGGCGATCGTCGCCGCGACGGCGATCTCAGCCGTCGTGATCTCGGTCGAGTTCTGCGTGTTGATCGGTGTCCTGATGTCGTTCATGCTGACCGTTCCGCGGGCGGGCCGCATGCTGCTGGCGGAGTTCGTGATTGCGCGCGAAGGCGGTGTGCACGAGCGGCTGCCGGATGATCCGCGCTGCCCCCGGATCCTGATCTTCGGGCTCGAGGGTGAGATGTTCTTCGGGGCGACCGCCGCCCTGCACGCGCATTTCGCAACGATCGAGCAGAGTATCGGCCCCGACACGGTGGTCGTCGTGCTGCGGCTGAAGCGTGCGCGCAATCCGGACGCCGTGGGCATCACGCTGCTGGAAGGCTTCCTCGAGCGCGTGCACGCGCGCGGGGTCGAGGTGTTGCTATGTGGCGTGACGAGCGACTTCGCAGCCCGCCTCGAGAGCTCGGGGCTCGCAGCACAGCTCGGGAAAAACCTCTTCCTCGAGCAGCCGGTCCGGCAGACGAGCACGGCGCTCGCGGTACGGCGCGCCTACGAGCTGATTCCGGCTCCTTGTGCAATCTGCCCCCATCGGGCGGCTCTGGGCGCGTCTGCGGCAGCGACCTGAGAAAGATCGTGCGGTCGGCGGTTGATCGAGCCCGGCCGGACCCGCTACAACCCCAGCGCCGGGCGGGGATCTCCCGGCGTCGATCCGCGCGGAAGGCCCTCGGGTGTCGAGATCAGGGCCCAGAAGGACGTCCGGCATGTCTTCAGATCAACCGGTCGAGGCCTCGCTCGACCCCGCCTCGCCCGCGTCCTCTCAGCACGCGCTGCGCAGCCTCGCCCTGGGCGCCCTCGGTGTCGTGTACGGCGACATCGGAACCTCGCCCCTCTACGCCCTGCGCGAATGCGTCGCGACCGGGCCCGGTACGCACGGCGTGTCGCCGACTCCGGAGAACGTGCTGGGGCTCCTCTCGCTCATTTTCTGGTCGCTCCTGCTCGCCGTCACGCTGAAATACCTCTGGTTCGTCCTGCGGGCCGACAATCACGGCGAAGGCGGCGTGCTCGCCCTGTTTGCCCTGGTCGAGGGCCGACAGGGCCCGCGATCGCGGGCCGTCGGCGCGCTCTTGTTGGGGGGGATCTTCGGGGCCGGCCTGCTGGTCGGCGACGGGGTCATTACGCCGGTCGTCTCGGTGCTCGGCGCGCTCGAGGGTCTGGAGGTCGTCGCGCCGGCCCTCAAGCCCCTGATCGTGCCCGCGACCGTCGTCATCCTGATCCTCCTGTTCTCCGTCCAGAAGAGCGGCACCGCCCGCATCGGCCGCGCCTTTGGGCCGGTGATGGCGGTCTGGTTCGGGGCGCTCGCGACGGCGGGGATCGTCTCGATCTGGCAGGAGCCGAGTGTGCTGGCGGCGATCAATCCGATCTGGGGCGCTCGCTTCCTAGAGCAGGGAGGCCTGCGGGGCTTCCTGTTGCTGGGATCGGTGGTGCTGGTCATTACCGGGGCCGAGGCCCTGTATGCGGATCTCGGACATTTCGGACGCGCGCCGATCCGCGCCGCCTGGCTGTCGGTGGTGCTGCCGGCGCTGGTGCTCAACTACTTCGGTCAGGGGGCGATGTTGCTCCGGGATCCGAGCGCGGCCGTGAGCCCGTTCTACGCGCTGACGCCCGGCTGGACGCTCTACCCGATGCTGGCACTGGCCACCCTCGCCGCCGTGATCGCGTCGCAGGCGCTCATCTCCGGCGTCTTCTCGCTGACCCGCCAGGCCGTGCAGCTCGGCTATTGGCCGAGAACCCGCATCATCCACACCTCCGACAGCGAGGCCGGCCAGGTCTACGTCCCGATCGTGAACTGGGCGCTCTTGATCGCGTGTGTGTGGCTCACGATCACGTTCCGCGGCTCGTCGCAGCTCGCCGCGGCCTACGGCGTGTCGGTGACCGGGACGATGGTGATCACGTCGTTGTTATTCGCGAACGTCGCGCGTACGCGCTTCGGCTGGTCCCCCGCCGGGGTTGCTGCCCTGCTCGCCTTGTTCCTGACGCTCGACCTGGCGTTCTTCTCCGCCAACATCGTCAAGATCGCCCACGGTGGCTGGCTCCCGCTCGCGATCGGCGCCGCCGTCTTCATCGTCATGACGACGTGGCGAAGTGGGCGCGAAGCGCTCGGGAACGCGCGCGAGATGCGATCGCTCTCCCTCGAGCTGTTCCTCGCCGACGTCGCGGCGACCAAACCGCTGCGCGTGAAGGGCACGGCGGTCGTGATGAGCGGGACGCCGGAAGGCGTTCCCGTCGTGCTGCTCCATCATTTCAAGCACAACCGGACGCTGCACGAGAAGATCATCCTGCTCAGCGTGTCGACCGAGCGCCGGCCGCGCGTCTTCGAGAGCGCCCGCGGTCGACTCGAAGATCTCGGCCACGGCTTCTACCGGCTGCACGCCCGGGTCGGCTACATGCAGGATCCCGACGTGCCGGCGCTGCTGCGCGAGGCGAGTGCCGGTGGCCTCAACATCGATCCCGACCAGGCGAGCTATTTCCTCGGCCGCGAGTCGTTGCTGACCAGCGGCCCGGCGAAGCTCGCCCGCTGGCGGAAATCGCTCTTCTCCTTCCTGTCACGCAACGCGCGGCCGGCCACCCAGTACTTCGGATTGCCCCCGAATCGCGTCATCGAGCTCGGCGCACAGGTCGAGCTCTAGCAGGGCGCGGAAGACCCGCACGGGTCGTGCCAGGTGAACCGGCCGGGCCTCGTGGGGCTCGGGTGTCGGACGGCACGCGTGGAGCTGCCGGTCGGCGTTGGCGCCCGCCGTGCTGCGCGTGCGTCCTCTATCTCGCCCCACGAGTCCCGGCCGGTTCACTCGGGGCGATTGCGCTGCTTGTTTTCCACGTCCTGGCTTTTTTGGGGTGGGCCGCGAAAAGCTCGAGCTGCGTCTGCCGCTCGCGATCGTCGAATTCAGCCTGATCGGACGGCGGGGCTTGGCGTTCGCATCGAGTACGGTGCAGGACGTGGAAACCGCGAAGCACATCCGCAACGAGTGCCCCGGCCGTGGGTCGCGTCGTGCGAAATAGAGGACGGCGCGCAGCACGGCGGGCGCCAAAGCCGACCGGCAGCTTCACGCGCTAGTCCGACACCGAGCACGACGCGACCCACGGCCGGGGCACATAGCACGATTGCCGTCCGGGTCTTCCGCGTCTTGCTAGGCGGCCCGGCCGATCGGGACTTCCTCGACCGCCGCCTTCGCTGTTTCGGGGCCGAAGGGCTTCAGCGTCAGCACGAGGGCGGGTGTGAAGAAGAGGTCGGCGACGAGAGCGGTCGCGATTGTCGTCGCGAGCAGGATGCCGGACTTCGCGAGCGCGTCGAGGACCGAGAGCGTGTTGACGAGGAAGCCGCACACGAGGATCAACGACGTGACGAAGACGGCCCGGCCAACGTCGGTCATCGCGGCGGTCAGCGCCTCGGAATAGCTGCCGCGCTGCTGGAACTCGTGGTGGTAGCGCGAGACGAAATGGATCGTGTCGTCGACCGCGATGCCCAGCGCCACGGTGGCGATCATGATCTTGTTGTAGTCGAGGGGGATCTCGAGCCAGCCCATCGCGCCCAAGGTCAACAGGACCGGCCACACGTTCGGGACCATCGAGATCAGCCCCGTCTTCAGCGACCGGAAGATGAAGCACATCATCAATCCGATCAGCACGAAGGCGTAGAGGAAGCTCTGGATCTGGCTCTGCACCATGTAGTCGAGCAGGTCGAGCCAGAGCGCGCCGATGCCGGTCAGCGAGATCGTGGCGCCCTCGATCGGCCTCTCGGCGATTGCCTCTTCGAGGCCGTCGACGAGCTTTGCCGTATGCGAGATCGGCTCGATGCTGAGGCGGAGCTCGAGGTTCGCCCGCGAATAATCGCTGGTCGCCCATTCCTGGACCTCGTCGCCGCCCGACGATTCGTAGAGCAGCAACAGCTGGGAGACCAGCTCGCGATCGTCCGGGATCACGTAGTAGGCGGGATCGCCCTCGTGGAACGCCTGGTTCAGGTCCTTCACGATGTCGACGATCGAGTAGGCCTTGCGAACGAGGTCGGGGCTCTGCTCGGCACTGCGCTGCAGCCGTTCGATCTCGCGCAGGAAGGCCGGATCGCGGATGCCGTCCTCGACGCCCGAGTCGAAGAGGTAAACGAGATTGCTCATTCCGCCCATCACGTCGTCGATCGTGCGGGTCGCACCCTTCAGCGGCACGCGCTCGGAGAAATCGTCGAGCCAGTTCGTGTCGACCTCGAGGCGGGCAACGCCCATTGCCGCGACGGCCGAGATCACCGTAAAGGCGCCGAGGATCGCCCGGCGATGGCGGACGTTCCAGGCGGCGAGCGCCGTGAGCGCGCGCTCGAGGCCGGCCGATTCCTTCGCCCGGGCAGCGCGCGCGAGCTCTCGCGGCGTCGGTGTCGTCGGTCCGAAGGAGAGCAGCGCCGGCAAGAGCGTCATCGTGAACGCGAACGCGACGACGACGCCGAAGGCGCTGTAGACCGCCATGTGGGAGAGCGTGAGGACGGGGGAGACCTGCAGGGCGAGAAAGCCGACGGCGGTCGTCATGCTGGTCAGCAGACAGGGGGCGCCGACCAGGTAGAGCGTCTTGACGAGTGCGGCGCGGCGATCGCGCAGCTGATGGAAATAGTTGCGGAACTCGATCAGGATGTGGACCGCCTCGGCGACGCCGACGGTGACGATCAGGTTCGGGACCTGGCCGAACATCATGTCGAGCTTCCAACCGAGGGCGCCGATGAAGCCGACCGTCGCGATGACGGCGATCTGGACGATCGCGAGCGGCGCAAAGACCCCGACGAAGGAACGCAGGAAGATCAACAACAGCACGCCGATCACGGCCGACGAAACCCATTGCAGCCAGCCGTTCTCGGCCTCGATGATGCGGTTGTAGACCGCGTTCATCGGGACGTCGCCGGAATGGAAGAAGCGGATGCCCTGGTACTCGGGTCGCGCGAGGATCGCCTCGAGCTTGTCGAAGGTCGCCTGGGGATAGAGGTTCGAGAGGCCGTCGCCCCCTTCCGGATCGACGCGCAGGACCTCGATCGCGTCGGTGCTCGTGCGGTCCATGTCGATCGAGATCGCGCCGTAGCGGGCATCGGGGGTCACGAGCCCGCCGACGTAGAGCGGCTTAGAGAGGAAGATGGCCCGCGCTTCGAGCATGGCGGCTTGCGTGTGGGGGAAGTCTCGCCAGAGCTTGCGGATCGCCAGGCCGTCCGGCGTCGGCGTCACGAGCTCGGCGTTGGTCAGGCTCGTTACTTCGAAGAGGAAGGGGACCTCGTCCTCGATCGCCTCGGTCAGCTGCGCGATGCGCGTCATGACCTCGAGATCGAAGACGCCTTCCTCCGCATCCGGGGCTTCGTACATGAGGTACGAGACCTCGTCCGAGCCGAAATCCTCGCGATAGGCCAGATAGTCCTGGTAGCTGGGATCGTCCGGGGCGAAGAACGCCTCGTAGGAATTGTCGATGCGCGTGCGGCCTGCGAGCCAGAGGCTGCCCGCGATCGCGACGCCGCAGAGCAGCAGCACGA
>JANNQH010000154.1:0-1631 GCA_031400655.1 Deltaproteobacteria bacterium
CAGGTCGCGCCGAAGAGCCAGATCGATCCCGATCGACTCGTCCGGCTCCTTTCGCAGGCGCGCTCCGGCATTCGCGTCACACCCGAGCAGCGCCTGGTCACCCGCGCCCCGGGCCCGGAAGGCGGACCGCCGGCGCTCTTCTCCGCGGCGAAAACACTCCTGCGAAAATTATCGGGCGACTGATCCGACGACTGGTCCGGCGGACGCACTGAGAGTGCCTTCTTTATCGCGGCTAGATCACGCCTAAGGTCGATTCTCGCGGGCCGGCCGAGCTAACGTCGCGCCATGGCCAGGAGTTGGGGGGAACGGGCCGAGCCCGTGTTCGAGGCCTGGGCGCGGTTCATCGTCGCGCACCCATGGCAGGTGCTCCTGCCCACGCTGGCGATCACGCTCATCGCGATCGCCGGCCTCGCCTGGCTGCGGGTCGACGTGACCTTCGAGTCCTTCCTCGAACAGGACGATCCCGTCCTGATCGCCTACGAGAAATTCGCCGACACCTTCGGCCGCGACGAGCGGATCGTGATCTCCGCCGCGCCGGGCGTCGCGACCGGGCCAGCGGGCGTCTTCGAACGCCGCTTCCTCGAGCGACTGCGGGAGTTCCATCAGGCCCTCGACGAACGCGTCCCCCACGTCGAGGAGCTGACAAGCCTGGTCAACGCCCGGGACACGCGCGCCGAGGGTGACACGCTGATCGTCGAGGAGTTCCTCGATCCCTGGCCCGAGGACGACGCGGCGATCGCGCGATTGCGCGAGCGGGCCTTCGACAATCCGCTCTTCCAGGGGAGCCTGCTCTCGGCGGATGGCGGCGCGACGGCGCTGACACTCGAGCTCCAGCTCTATTCGACGCCGGGGGGCGAGGTCGACGAGCTCGCCGGCTTCGAAGACGCAGGCGCGATAGCTACGGACGCGGCGGCGCCGGTGCTGCTCACGGGCGACGAAACGGCGGAGGCGGTGACCGCCGTCGAGGACGTGATCTCCGAATTCCAGAGCCCCGACTTCGTTCTCTACTCGGCCGGGACACCGATCCTGCTGCAGGTGCTCGGCGAAGTGATGGCGCGGGACATGCCGCGCTTTCTGGGACTCGCCCTCGTCTCGATCGCGCTGCTGCTGCTCGTGATGTTCAAACGCTTCGTCGCCGCCCTCGCACCGCTGCTGGTCGTCTGTCTGACCGTTGCCGCGACCTTCGGCCTGATGGGCTGGACCGACACACCGATGCACGTGCCGACGCAGGTGCTGCCCTCGCTGCTGCTCGCAGCCTGTGTCGGCGACTCGATCCACGTGCTCGCGATCTTCTACCAACGCCGTCATGCCCGCGAAAGCGAGGCCGATGCGCTGATCCACGCCCTCGCACACTCGGGCTTTCCGATCGTCTTGACGAGCCTCACGACGGCGGTCGGGCTGGCGTCGTTCGCGACCTCGGATATCGCGCCCGTCGCGGGGATCGGGATCTTCGGACCGATCGGTGTGCTGATCGCGCTGGCGCTCTCGCTCAGTCTGCTCCCTGCGATCATGGTGCTCGTCCCGATGGGTGAGGCGCGGGCGAGCGACGCCGCGGACCGCTCGACGGGGTTGGATCGCTGGCTCGCGGCGCTCGGTCGCCATGCGGTGCGGCGGCCGCTGCCGATCCTGCT
>JANNQH010000155.1:0-2453 GCA_031400655.1 Deltaproteobacteria bacterium
AAGCGCGACCTAACGATCGACCAAGCCCTTCAGCTTCGAGCGCAGGCGCATGACTGCCTTGGTGTGGATCTGGCACACGCGGCTCTCGGTGATCCCGAGGATCGTCCCGATCTCCTTCATGTTGAGATCCTCGTAGTAGTAAAGCGAGATCACGAGGCGTTCCTTCTCGGGGAGCGAGCCGATCGTGTCCGAGATGACGTGCTTGGTCTCCGTCAGCTTGAGAGAGGCGAAGGGGTTCTCCGACTGCACGTCCTCGATGATGTCGGCAAACGTCCCGGAGCGGTCGCCGTCGGAGTTGGTGCCGCGGATCTCCTCCAGATTCACGAGCGAGATGCCCTTCACCTGGTTGATCAGCGTGTGGAACTTGTCGAGCTCGAGGCCCAGCGAGTCGGCCACCTCGTCCTCGTTGGCGGAGCGGCCGAGGCGCTGCTCGACCTCGCCGTAGGCGCGCTCCAGGCGGCGACCCTTCTGGCGCACGCTGCGGGGAACCCAGTCGAGGGAGCGGAGCTGGTCGAGGATCGCGCCCTTGATGCGGAACTCGGCGTACGTCTTGAACTTACAGTTCTTCTCGGGATCGTATTTTTCGATCGCGTCCATCAGTCCGATCACGCCCGTGTTATGCAGGTCGTCGAGATCGATGTGAGAGGGGAGGCGGACGGCGATCCGGTTCACGATGTACCGGATGAGCGGTGTGTGCTCGAGGACGATCTCCTCCTTGAGCATCGAGGGAATCTCGTCGTGCAGTTCCTTGGCCTCGCGCAGCAGCGTCTCCATCTCGATCGGTTCCCCTTGTTTGTGCGCCATTTGCTCGCCTATCCGGTGTCCGGCCTTGTTGATGGACAGCTCTCGGAGAGCCACTGGAAGAGGTGCGGAGCTCGCTGATCCGCTGCCTCGGTTTCGTGGCCGGCGGCGATGCGATCGCGTTGCCGGCTGTGCGCATCCCCAAAGCAGGGGACGTGCCAAGCGCGCGGTCTCGGCGCCCGACTTGACCGGGTTTTCACCGGAAGTCGTTCGGCGATATTCCCTTGCGGTGACGAAGTCCTTGAAATCCCTCGCGATTCGGGCACGGCCTCGCGAGTTTCGCTGCGCATTTTTTTTCAGGGAGGGGCTGTCACAGCGGGCGACTCACGCCGTGCGGGCTCCGTCGAAGTGTCATGGGGCCGTCGCTTCGGTGCATTCAATCCGGAATCAGCGTTCGGATCTGTACGGCATTGTTCCGACTGGTCACGGCCGCGAACGAAGCTCGGACTGCGATCAGAGGAGCGTGCCGCGGCGTTGCAGACCGCCCTTCTTGATCTTCTCGGACAGGGTCGTCCGGTTGAGGCCCAGCCGCTGGGCAGCGCGATTCTCGTTCCATCGGGTCGGGGATCGGCTAAGTTGACTTTGCCCCCGTTTTGCCTGGCCGCGTGGATTCCGAGCCGGCAGGGAGCCCCCGAAACCGAGATGACTCGCTCCGACAATCGACTCGCGAGCGCTTCGAAGTCTCCGGGGTCGTCACCGCCGCGACCCGGCGTGATCCGGATCGTGGTGGTCACGGGCGGCCGCGATCTCGGCTCCGGTCCCCGGGCGATGGCGGTCGAGACGACGACTGCGCTCGCACGCCTCGGAGATCCGGTCGAGCTGCTTCGGGCGGAGCAGCCTGCGGAGCTTGCGCTGACCCTCGCCGATTCGTCGATCGACCTCGTTCTGATCGATCGGGTCGATGGCTTGCGGGTCGCGGGGCTACTCGAAGCGATCGGCCCGGCTGGGCCGCCGTCGGTCGTCGTCGTCGAGGAGGGGGACGGCGAAGACTCGCTCGCGGCCTTTCGCGCCGGCGCCTCCGATTGCGTGGTGTTCGGTCCGGAGCACGCGCAGGTGCTGCCGGTGGTGCTGCTCGAGCAGATCCGTCGCCGGCGCACCGATCGCCAGCAGCATCTGGTCCTCGAGCGGATCCGTTGGCTCGAGAGCCTGAATGCCGCAATCGTGACGGCCATGCCGGCGGGGCTCGCGGTGGTCGACCGCGAGGGCCGGCTCGTTGCGGTGAACCCGGAATTCGATCGGCTCTTTCCGGCGCCGCAGCCAGCGGCGGGGGAAGTGTCGTCTCGTCCGCTCGAGCCGCTCGCCGGTCGTCTGCCGCGCGAGTTCCCGGCTCGCATCGAATCGCTGAGAGGAGATGCGCACGGGGGCTCGGCCCGGCCGGTCGCGCTGGTGCGCGTCGAAGAGTCGGCGGGGTCGGAGCGAACCTATGAGCTGCGCCGTCGTCCCCTCGATGCGGCGGGCCGCGAGCTGCTGCTCTTCTCCGACGTGACCGAGAGCGAGTGGCTCTCCCAGCGGCTCGAGACGTTGCAGCGCGATACCCGCGACATCGTCGAGAACGTGAACAGCGCGCTGCTCGTCGTCGATCTTGCCGGCCGCATCAGCTTCGCGAATCCCGCGGCCGAGCAGATCCTCGGCGGTGTCGGCGGCGATCTCGG
>JANNQH010000156.1:0-1756 GCA_031400655.1 Deltaproteobacteria bacterium
GCCGAGAACGCCTCGCTGAATCGCGAGCATCTCTATCGCATGCTCTCCGAGAACGGAAACCCGGAGCTCCGCAGCCTCGAGGCCCTGCTCGACGCCCTCGGCTTCCGCCTTTCGATCACGCTCAAGGAAGCGAGCTGAGCCCGCCCTGATCCGCCCGCTGGGGGCCCTGGACCAGCGAAACAGGAGAGGACCCTCGTGGCGATCCAAGACGTGAGCGACCGGACGCTCCCCGACCTCCTTTCTCTCTCCAACCGCCGCGCCGTCATCACCGGCGGCGCCCGCGGCATCGGCCGCGCCATCGCCGCCCGCTTCGCCGAGGCCGGCGCGGATGTAGTCCTCGCCGACATCCGCCATGACGAAGCCGAAGCCGCGGCCACGTCTTTGACCGCGCGTTACGGACGCCGAGTCCTCGCCATCCAAGCCGACATCACCCGCCCCGAATCCGTCGCTGCCCTCGCCAGCCAGGCCGAATCCCAGCTCGGCCCGATCGACATCTGGGTCAACAACGCTGGCATCTACCCGAGCCGCCCGCTGCTCGAGATCCCGATCGACGAGTGGGACCGGGTCATCGACCTGAACGTCCGGGGCGTGTTCCTGTGTACCCAGGAGATCGGGCGACGCTGGGTCGCGCAGGGCCGCGGCGGCGTGATCGTGAACATCAGCTCGATGGGCGCCTTCAAGACCGGCCCCGGCGTCGCGCATTACATCACGTCGAAGCACGCCGTCGTCGGTCTCACCAAGACCGCCGCCGTCGAGCTCGGCCCCCACGGCATCCGCGTCCTCGGCGTCGCGCCGAGCATGACCCACACCGAGGGCCGCAAGGAGTTCCTCGCCTCCGTCACGACTCCGGGCATGGACGAGTTCCTCGTCGAAATGGAGCAGCGCACGCCGCTGGGCCGCATCGGCGTCCCCGACGACGTCGCGCGGGTCGTGCTGTTCTGTGCGAGCGATATGTCGATGCTCATGACGGGGAGCACGCTGATGGTGGATGCGGGGGAAGGGGTGCTCTGATCCCGCGGGCTTGGTCCGCGGCAATGGGAACGCCGCGCGATCGCACGTGGGCGTACGCCTGACTGGCCCGTCTCCCATTCCGAGTCCGTGGTTTCACGGGACGTGAACATCGGGGTCGATCTTGCTGGAGCCAAAGAGCGGCGGCAGACTTCCGAACATGACATCGAGCACGCTTCGAAAAGAGATCCTACGCCTGACGACGGCAGAGAAGCTCGAGCTCGTCGAGGAGATCTGGGACAGCATCTCGGAGGAGGATGGGTCCGTCCCGCCGACGCCCGCGCAGCGAGAAGAGCTGGAACATCGCCTCGCGGAAGCGAACGCGGACCCGAATGGCGGGATTCCCTGGGAAGAAGTTCGCGATCGCATCCGGCAGCGAATGAGGTAAGACTTTCCCTTCGGGTCCGCGCCGAGCTCGACGTGACGGAAGCCTACGGCTGGTACGAGTCGCGAGGCCGCGGGCTCGGGGACGAGTTCCTGGTGGCCCTCGAAGACTGTCTCGCACGAGTGCGGCGACAGCCAATCCTCCACGCTGCACACGACGACCGAGTGCGGCGCGCGCGCGTTCGTCGATTCCCCTATTGGGTGTATTTCGTGATCCGTGGTGAAGTCGTCGACGTCCTTGCGGGCTTCCACGAGCGGCGCCGCCCGCGACGTTTCGAAGAGTGACCGGGATGGAAGGGGCACCGGCCCGGGAGCTCGTCGTCCCTGACGACGTCGCCCGCGTCGTCCTCTTCTGCGCCAGCGA
>JANNQH010000157.1:0-3087 GCA_031400655.1 Deltaproteobacteria bacterium
GGGGACCCTGCGGGCTGGGCAGTCGCCCGGCCCGGGGCCACGGCGTGGAGGGAGACGAGGGAGAGGACGAGGGCGAACGCGCGCGCGGAAAAAGATCGAATCAACGCCCGTCCTCCGCGAAGGGTTCAGCGGACCCGATGCTAGCGCCCGTCCTCGGACTTCCGGCGTTGACATGACCGTCAATTCGGCGATTCTGGCGAGGTCGGTGTGAGCGGGCCGTGATCGATCACACGGCCGACGCGATGATCTGAACCCACTCGATGCGAGCGCGATTTCCGAGGCTCGGCCCGGTGGCCCCGGGGCGGTCGGCTGTCGAGCAACGCCGGATCATAAACGTGAAGAGGACGTGAAGAGGCTTTCCGCATGAACTTCGATTTTTCCGATGAACAAAAGCTGTTGCAGCAGACCGCCCGCGACTATCTGGCGGCGCACTCGCCGCTCGCGACCTGCCGCGAGATCCTCGAGAGCGACCAGCCCTACGCCGCGTCGCTCTGGAAGGGCGCGGCGGAGATGGGCTGGCAGGGCGCCGTGATCCCGGAGGAGTTCGGGGGCGCGGGCTTCGGCTACCTCGAGCTCGCGATGATCGCCTACGAGGTCGGCCGCGCACTGGCGCCGATTCCCTTCGGCCCGAGTGTGTTCGTCGCGACCGAGGCGCTGCTGCGCCACGGCAGTGCGGCGCAGAAGACCGCGTGGCTCCCGAAGCTCGCGAACGGGAGCGCCATCGGCACCTTCGCCCTCGCCGAGAAGCCCGGCCAGAACGCCGCTGAGTCGATCGCCGCGACGGTGAAGGACGGCAAGCTCTCGGGCACGAAGCTCCCGGTCGCCGACGGCGACGTGGCGAAGCTCGCGGTCGTGGCGGCGCAGGAGAGCGGTGCGACGGGGCTGTATCTCGTCGACCTCGACGGGCCCGGCGTCGAACGCAAAACCCTCGAATCCTTCGATCCGAGCCGCTCCCAGGCGCGGATCGCCTTCGACGGCGCCCGCTGCGAGAAGCTCGCGGGCGCGGATGCCGCAGCGATCGCGCGGTTGCTCGACCGGGCCGCCGTGTTGACCGCCTTCGAGCAGCTGGGCGGCGCCGACCGCGCCCTCGAGATCACGCGGGCCTTCATCGTCGGCCGTTATGCCTTCGGCAAGCCGATCGCCGCCTTCCAGGCGATCAAGCACCGCATGGCCGACCTCTGGTGCGAGATCGAGCTCGCGCGTTCGAACGCCTACTACGCGGCCTGGGCGCTGGCGAACGAGGACGCGGAGCTGCCGGTGGCCGCCTGCCTTGCGCGCATCGCAGCGTCCGAAGCCTTCGAGAAGACGACGATCGAGATGATCGAGTTCCACGGCGGCGTCGGGTACACCTGGGAGTACGACTGCCACCTCTTCTACCGCCGCTCAAAGCAGCTCGCCGGCCTGCTCGGCACGCCCAAATACTGGAAGAACCTCTTGATCGAACGCCTGCGCACCGCGAAGGCCGCCTGAAACCTTTCTCGAACGAGAGGCTTGAACCCGAGGAGCGAGATTCGAATGGACTTCAACGATACCGCCGACGAGGCCGCCTTCCGCGCCGAAGCCCGCACCTGGCTCGCGAAGAACGCGCGACCGCGCACGGCGATGACTCCCACGATCAGCGGCGAGGATCTCACGCTCGATGTCGTGAAGCAGTCGCAGGCCTGGCAGAAGAAGAAGGCCGAGGCCGGCTGGGCCTGCATCACCTGGCCTAAGGAGTACGGCGGCCGCAGCGCCACGCCGATCCAGAACGCGATCTGGGGCCAGGAACAGTCGAAGTTCGAAACGCCGCCCGACGTCTTCTCGATCGGCATCGGCATGTGCGGCCCGACGCTCCTGACCCACGGCACGCCTGAACAGAAGACGCGCTGGATTCCGAAGCTGCTGACGGGCGAGGAGATCTGGTGTCAGCTCTTTTCGGAGCCGTCCGCCGGCTCCGATCTCGCGGGACTTCGCAGCAGCGCGGTCAAGCAGGGCAACGACTGGATCGTCAACGGCCAGAAGATCTGGACGAGTGGAGCCCAGATCTGCGAGTGGGGCATCCTCGTCGTGCGCAGCGATGCCACCGTCGCCAAACACGCGGGCCTCACCTTCTTCGTCGTGAACATGCACTCGCCGGGGATCGAGATCCGTCCGATCACCCAGATCAACCGCGGCCAGGGCTTCAACGAAGTCTTCTTCAGCGACGTCCGCATCCCCGACGACCAGCGCATCAGCGCCGTCGGCAACGGCTGGGCCGTCTCGATCACGACGCTGATGAACGAGCGCATGTCGATCGGCTCCGGCATGGGTGTCGGCGCGATCGAAGACCTCGTCGGCTTCGTCGAGAAGCTCGAGATCGATGGAGAGCCCGCAATCGAGGATCGCCAGGTACGCGAGCGCATCGCCGAATACGTCGTCAAGGCGCGCGGCCTCAAGTACACCTCGCTGCGAACGCTCTCCGCCCTCTCCCAGGGCAAGACGCCCGGCCCCGAAGCCAGCATGAGCAAGCTCGTCGGCGCAGTTCTGCAACAGCACGCCGCTTCCTTCGCGATGGAGCTCGCCGGAGCCTCGAGCGCGCTGCTCGACGACCTGGCACCGGAGCGCGCGGCCTGGCAGCAGCGCTACCTCTCGCTGCCCGGACTGCGAATCGCGGGCGGGACCGACGAGGTGCTGCGCAACATCATCGCCGAGCGCGTGCTCGGCCTTCCCCCCGACGCACGCGCCGACAAGGGAATTTCCTTCAAGGACATTCCGACCGGACCGCCCAAGTCCTGACCGAAACGGGTCCGAACGGAGAGTCCATGCCGGAGAAATATGTCCGCCAGGCCGGTCTCCCGATCCTGGTGCGACACACGGGACCGTCGACGCTGCCCGAGACCCCGCCGGTCCGGGCCTCGGGGCGCGCGGTCGTGTGTCTCCACGACGCAGGCCTGCAGAGCTCGACTGGGCGGGATGCTGCGTTACTACCATCGACACACGGCCTAGCATCTTCGGGATTTCGCACTCCGCCTTGCGGCGACGCCTTGGCGCCGACACTCACCCATGTTCGCAACACTCGCGACTCGACTGTGGCATGGGCCGAACTCCGCGACGTTCTCATGCATCACG
>JANNQH010000158.1:0-5446 GCA_031400655.1 Deltaproteobacteria bacterium
GACGACCACGTCGACCTCGCCCATCCCGCCATCAAAGAACGCCTCGCGACAAAATTTCATCCCGCCTACGACGCGGCCCTCGGCGAGTTCGGCGCCGCGATGGCGAAGAGCATGAGCGGCGAGGCGAATGGCCTCTGGCGCGCACAGCAGGGCCTCGAAGCGGGCGAGGTCGCCGACATGATGAACCTCGCACGGCGCCGCTATCCGGCCGCGGGTCGCGCAGGCCATTCGGATCCGCGCGCGCGGCTCGAGGATCTCGACACCGACGGCGTCGACGCGTCGGTGATGTACTGCGAGGTGAGCGCCTTCCGATACCTCTACCTGTTGAAGGAAGGCAACCGCGAGGCGACGCGCGCCTTCAACCATACGATGTTCGACTTCGCCGGGGTCGCACCAAAGCGGCTGATCGCGTCCTTCCAGATCCCGATCCACGACATCGAGGGCGCCGTCCGCGAAGTGAAATGGGTGGCGGCCCAGGGCGGCAAGTCGCTCCAGCTCCCGGTCTTTCCCGCCGAGCTCGGTCTCCCCGACTACTGGGACACGCGCTACGACCCGCTCTGGCAGGTAATCCAGGAAGTCGACCTGCCCGTCTGTCTCCACATCGGCCTCAACACCCAGATGGAGAGCCTCGCGCGCCGCGATCCCACGCCGCAGAAGGGGATCTTCGTGGGCGCCGTCGCGCTCTCGACGGCGGAGCCGCTCGGGATGTTCATCATGGGCGGCGTCTTCGAACGCTTCCCGAAGCTCAAGGTCGTGTTCGTCGAGCCGGGGCTCGGCTGGATCAGCTGGTGGCTCTTCATCGCCAACGATCTGCAGGCGAGACAGGGCTACGAATTCCCGGCCATCAAGCATCCGCCGAGCCATTATTTCCGGCAGAACGTCTACCTGACCTTCATCGACGAGCCCGACGCCTATCGCCATGCGACGGAATGGCTCGGCGTCGACAACATCATGTGGTCCTCGGACTATCCGCATCCGGTCTCCTCCTGGCCGAACTCGCGGGCGGTCGTGAACAAGATGTTCGACGGGATTCCGGCGGCGGATCGCAAGAAGATCGTGTCGGGGAATGCGGCGCGGGTCTGGAACCTCTAGCAGGTCGGCCCGGGAGACAGCCAAAGATGACGACTCGCCCGGATTCGCAATCCAGCCAACCCATCGCTCCCGTCCTGCTCCACATCGGAACGGACGTGGACGCGGCGATCGCGCTCGATTTCGAGCGCTGGTGCGAAGACCACGTGGCGGACAATCTTCGTCTGCCGGGCTTCGTGTCGGCGCGGCGACTTCGCCGGAGCGAGGCCCAGCCCGCCGCAGGAGAGAGCGCGAGCTCCCTCACGCTCTACCAGCTCGAGGACGCGTTGGCCCTCGAGACGCCCGAGTATCTCGGGCGGAAGATCACGCTGCCGCCCCATTTCTCGGGGCGCATCCGTTCGCAGCGATCCCTCTATCGCGAGCTCGGCGCGGAGCCGGGCGTGCGAATCCAGTCGATCGGTCCCGCGTTCCTGCACGTGACGGTCGACGTGGAACCCTCCTTTCGGGCACAATTCATCGAGTGGTACGTGAAGGTCCACGTCGCCGCCGTCCTCGACGCCCCCGGCATGCTCGGCGTGCGCCGCTTCGAGAACGTCGAGCTCGCCTCGGGTCGCCCGCTCGCTGCCGGGCAACACACCTACTGCACGCTCTACGAAATGGAAGACGCCGGCGTGATCGCCCGCCCCACGACGCTCGCATCGGCGAGCCGCGGCGCCTGTCCGCCGGAGCTCGCCCCCCACCGCGTCGCCTTCAATCACACGTACGAGGAAATCTTCCGAGCTGCCTCCCGCTAGCTTGAAAAGTTTGCTCGATCCGTGTAGGTCCCCGCCTCGGGCCAGTTCGCCGACTCCGTCTCGCAGATGCGCTCGCTGAAGCGCCAGCGGCCGTCCGGACACGCGACGAGGCGATCCCTGTAGCGGCCGAACGCCATGATGTTGGGCTTACCGCCGCCCGCTCCGCCCTCAGATCCGCCCTCCGAATTGATCGCAACCCAGAAGCTTTCCGACGTGGCCGTCTTGCCTTCGACCCGGACGAGAACCTGCGTGCAGAGATGCTTCGCGAAGACGGCGGGAGGGCGCGGATAGGCGGCGATGTAGGCCGCGAGACGCTCCCGGCCCTGCACGCGGTAGATCTGTTCGTAGCCCTTCTGCGCGTCGTTCACGAGGAAGAGCGCATCGTCGGTGAAGCAATCGCGCCAGACTTCTTCTTCACCGTAATCCATCGCGTGAGCGTAGAGATCCAGCGTGTGGCGGATCGCCCGTTCGTCTTCCCAGCGCGGAAGCTGCCCGACATAGCTCTTCATCCATCGATCTCCTTTTCGTCAACCCGCCGCGTGCTTGCCCGCGCGTCTTCCGAAGAAGCTCCCGTCGCCGAGCGACATGCCGCTGCTGTAACCCTGCTTCGCGACACCCGAGGTCGTCCGGCCCGCGGCGTAGAGCCCCGGCACGGGATTGCCCGACGCGCCGAGAACGCGGCCGTGGGCGTCGATCCGGAGGCCGCCCAGCGTGAAGGCCGTGAAGAAGGGCTGATCGGCGCGCAGGTCGATTGCGGCGAAGGGCGGCTTCGAGAGCGGTGTCAGCCAGACGGGCAGCTTGCGAAAGAGCGGATCTTCGCCGCACGCCGCATGCTCGTTGTAGTAGCTCACGGTTGCCTGCAAGGCGCCCTTCGGAAATCCGACCTCGGCCTCGAGCTCCGCGATCGTCTCCCCCACGCCGGCGAGCTCGATCGGGAACATCGCCGGCCGCTCGAAGCAGCCCTCGTCGACGATCAGGTAGGCCCGGCCCTCCTGATGGAAGAGCACGGTCTCGCCGGCGCGGCCGAAGTAGACGTCCTCGTTGAGAAATCGCTGCGCGTGGCGATTGACGAAGATCCCGGAGCGCAGGCGATTGGGCGGGAAGAGCGCCAGACTGACGTCCCGCGCGTCCATCCGGATCGCCTCGCCCCCCGCCCCGAGCCCGAGCCGGATGCCGAGCCCATCGTCGGTCTCGGTCCCGACCTTCGAGCCACAGCGCCGCAGCTCGGGCGCATAACGCGCGAGCATTGCATCGTTGTAGATGAAGCCCCCGGCCGTCAGGATCACGCCCTTGCGGGCCCGCACCGTGCGCTCGCCCTCGAGCGTCGAGAGGACGGCGCCCACGACGCGCCCATCGCGCTCGATCACGAGCGCATCGCAGCGGCTCTGATAGGCCGTCTGGATCCCCGCCGCCTCGGCCCTCGCGATCAGGCGATTCATGAGGAGCGCGCCCTTGTCTCGGATCGACTGAGGTGCGTGACCGCGGGGGGCGGGCGTCGCGATCTCGTTGAAGGGATGGACGTGCTCGCTGCCGGAGTAGGTCAGGCCGTCGTCGGTCGTGAAGGGCTCGTGGTTGCCGGGGAAATAGCTCGCGCGGTAGGGCACGCCCTGCTTCACGATCCACTCGAAATGCTCGACACTGCCTTCGCAGTAGGGCGCGATCAGCGCCTCGTCAGGCGCGGGCCCACAGGCCGCCATCATGTAGCGGAACATGTTCTCGGCGGAGTCTTCGTAGCCGAGGGCCTTCTGGAGCGCGGTGCCGCCGCCGAGATAGAGGAAGCCGCCCGAGTTGATCGAGGTGCCGCCGGCGCCGCCCGAGCGCTCCACGACCAACACCCGCGCGCCCGCCTGCGCCGCTTCGATCGCGGCACACGCCCCGGCGCAGCCGAAGCCGACGACCAACACGTCGCAGTCGAGGTCGTAGCGAGACACATCCCGCGCGTCCCGCCGGAGAACTTCCGCTTCCGCCATCCATCCCTCCGATCGAGAATCAAGGCCGCACCCACGTTAACGGACGGCGGCGGGCATGGCGCCCGGCGGACGCCGCTGACAGCTTGCCGCCCGCGTGCCATGCTCGCCCGACCGAATGCCAGAGAGGAGCCCCATGCCGAGCGCCGCCGACGACCGCTTCGCCATCATCGCGGTCCTCGACCGCTATTCCGAATGCCTCGATACCCGCAATTGGGCGGGCCTCTCGGACGTCTTCAACGACGACGTCGAGATGGACTTCGAGGCCTGGGTCCAGCAGGGACTCGAGTCGGTGCGCAAGACGATCCGCTCCTATCTCGACGGCTGTGGCCCCTCGCAGCATCTGCTCGGCAATTATCGGATCACGCTCGACGGCGACCGCGCCTCGAGCCGTTGCTATTGCCGGGTCATGCATTTCGGCAAGGACGCCCACGCGGGCAAGACCTACGAGACCTGGATCGAGTACGCCGACGAGCTCGTCCGCACACAAGCGGGCTGGCGCAGCGCCCGCCGCGTCGGGCGAGCCTGGATGCACCAGGGCGATCCTTCGCTGCTCGGACCCGGGTGAGCGCGATGACCCCGTCCAACGCAGCGCCTGCCACATATCTGACCTCGACCGCCCAGGGCATGTCCGTCGCAGAGGCCGACCGCAGGCTCCAGGCCCCCGGCAGCCCCTTCGAGCTCGCCCGCGAAGATGTCCTCGGCGAGTCGATGCAGGTCTACAAGAATCGCGCGCGCTCGCTGCGCGATCTGCTCGCCGGCTCTGCTGCCCACGGCGACAAGCCCTACCTCGTCTTCTCCGATGGCCGGCGCTGGAGCTTTCGCGAGCATCTCCGGGACGTCGCCTCCGTCGCCGCCGCACTCCGCGACCGCCACGGCATCCGCCCCGGTGATCATGTCGCCATTCTCTCCGCCAATACGCCCGAGTGGATCCTCACCTACTGGGCCACGGTGTCGCTCGGCGCCGTCGTGATCGCGATGAACGGCTGGTGGGCAGAGGACGAGATCCGCTACGGCCTCGATCTGGCGAGCCCGAAGCTGCTGCTGGCGGACCGCAAACGGAGGTCGCGTCTCGCGAATCTCGGCAGCCGCTGCCCCAGCGTCTGCTTCGAGGACGACTTCGAATCACTGCGCGGATACGACGCCGATGCGCCGCTGCCAACGCAGCCGATCGCCGAAGACGATCCCTGCCTGCTCCTTTTCACGTCGGGCACGACCGGCCGTCCCAAAGGCGCCCTCGTGAGCCACCGGACGCTCGTCGCCTTCACGATGTCGACTTTCTACATCGGCGCACGCCGCGGCCTCGTCGAGCCAACCGTCGGCGGACCGCAGGGCGCCCTCCTCGCGCCGTTCCCGCTCTTTCATCTCTCGGGCTCGATGGGGAGTACGACCGCAGGTCTTGCCGGCGGGGCGAAGACCGTCTGGCCGATGGGCCGCTTCGATCCGGCACGCACGATCGAGCTCTCGCGCAAGGAGGGCATCACGAGCTGGAGCGGTGCGACGCCGCATATCTTTCGCCTGCTCGACCACCCCGACATCGAAACCCTCGAGACGAGCCGCTTCACCCAGGTCGGCATCGGCGGCTCCGCCACGACGCCCGAGCTGATGCGCTGCGTCGCCGAACGCTTTCCCCATCTCGAGAACGCGATCGGCTCC
>JANNQH010000159.1:0-8628 GCA_031400655.1 Deltaproteobacteria bacterium
AACGTCCACGGCCGCGCGGCCGTGCTCTACCAGCAGGCCGTCGATTCCTTCGAATCCGAGCTCGCGAAGCTCGACGCCTCGATCGCGAGCATCGCACGCGGAGATTTCCTGACGGCGCTCGAGCGGGAGGAGATCAAGCAGGACAAGGACTGGGTCGTCCGGCTGCGGAACCTGCCCGACGCACCGGAGACCTTCTACCTCGTCTCGCTGATGGCCTCTCACGATTTCCAGACCGCACTCCAGAACTACCTCGACCTGACGGACCTGCGCCGAACGCTCGTGCGAGCCGAGGCGAGTCTCGGCGCCTTCGACGATCTGATCGATCAGCGCCACGCCTACTACGAGCCTCGCTTGCCGAGCCTCGACCAGGAGTTCCGCAAGCTCGACGCCAAGATGCGACTCCGCCTGACCCAGCGCGAGCACCTCGAGAAGCGCCTAGAACAGATGCTCCGCGACCCCTCCCCCGAGCTGCTCGCGACGGCCGGAGAACACGCCGATCGCATGGCCCTCGCCCGCATGAAGGCCCGGCTCGCGAGCCGGGTCGACGACCCGCAGACGACGGACCTCGTCGCCCGCATCGAGCGACTCGAGGGCCTGCTCACCTGGCGCCTCGAGTCCGAGTACCACGAACGGCTCACGGACGTGAACGACCATCTGCTCGCACTCGAGACCGACGTCGCCGCCCTATCCGAGCGCTACGACGCGTTCGTTCGCGCACGCCAGGCCGCGACCCACAGCTATGTCGGATACACGGATCGCATTAGCGGGCTGCGCGAGCGCACCCAGCTCGCGCTCGCCGAGATCGAGGCGCTGAAGAGCCGCCAGGGCGAGCGCCTCGAAGAGGTCGCCACGGCAGCCCTCGTAGCCCGCCGCGCGCAGCTCGCGGCCTATCAGAATCAGGCGCGCTTCGCGTTCGCGGACAGCTACGACCGTGCCGCGAAGGGCCCGGCACAGTGAAGAGGCGGCCCACGATGTCGAGATCGCGCTCGTCTTCGACGAGCTTCAATCTGCGGGCGCTCGTCTTCGCCCCCGTCGTCGCGCTGGCCTGCAGCGGGAATCCGGACCGCCAGACCCTGGCGGGCCTGCGTGCCGTCGAGCCGGACCTCGCTGAGGTCACGGTGGCCGACGGGATGGACCGGGCGATGGCCGGATACCGACAATTCCTCGAGGAAGCTCCGACCTCCTCCCTCACGCCCGAAGCGATGCGACGGCTGGCCGATCTCCAGCTGGAAAAGGAATACGGCCTGCTCGGCGATTCTAAGCCCAGCGCGCCCGGAGTCCTTCCGCCCTCCGCCACCGCGCCGGTCCCGACCGCGAGCTCGACCGCTCCCGCCATGATCGCGCAGGAGAGTGAGTCGCTGCGAGATTTCGAAGCACGCGCCGCAGGGCCGAGCGTTCTCGCCTACGAGATGGGCGCAACCGGATTGGAGCTCCCCGGCGGCAGCGATCGATCGCCCACCGGTCCCCTCGAAGCCCTCGCGCTCTACGACCAGATCCTCACCGCGTATCCCGACTACCCGCACAACGACCAGGTCCTCTACCAGAAGGCACGCGCCTTCGACGAGCTCGGCCGGGTCGACGAGGCGATCGCGGTCTCGGCGCTGCTCGTCGACAAGTACCCGAGCTCGCAACACCTCGACGAGATCCAGTTCCGCCGCGCCGAATACTTCTTCACGCGCAAGAAATTCGTCGACGCGGAGAAGGCCTACTCGGCGATCGTCACGATCGGCTCCCGCTCCGATTACTTCGAGCTCGCCCTCTACAAGCTCGGCTGGACCTTCTACAAGCAGATGCTGCTGCCAGAAGCGCTCCAGAGCTACGTGACGCTCCTCGACCACAAGGTCGAGACCGACTACGACTTCGAGCAGCAGAACGACGAAGCCGACGCCCAGCGGATCGCCGACAGCTATCGCGTGATCAGTCTCTGCTTCTCAGACCTCGGCGGCCCGAAGGAGGTCGCGTCCTTCTTCGCCGCGAGTGGACCGCGGGTCTACGAGCACCGGGTCTACCGCCACCTCGCCGAGTTCTACCTCGAGAAGCTCCGCTACCAGGACGCCGCCGACGCCTACGACGCCTTCGTGAACCTCTACCCGGTCCACGCCTCGTCGCCGCATTTCAGCATGCGCGTGATCGAGATCTACCAGGCGGGCGATTTCCCGAAGCTCGTGCTCGATGCCAAGAAGGGCTTCGCCTCCCGGTATGCGCTCGACTCCGAGTACTGGCGCCACTTCGACCCCGCCGCATCCCCCGAAGTCATCAGCTATCTCAAGCAGAACCTCGAAGATCTCGCGAATCACTATCACGCGCTCTATCAGAATTCGGAGACCCCGGAAGACCGGAGCACCGCGTTCAAGGAGAGTGCCGCCTGGTATCGTCGTTTCCTCTCCTCCTTCCCGACCGCGCCCGAGACGCCCGCGATCCACTACCGCTTGGCGGACCTCCTGCTCGAGAACGAGGTCTTCGGCCAAGCCGCGAGCGAGTACGAGCACATCGCCTACGAATACCCGGCGCACGATCGTTCGGCGTCGGCGGGCTACGCGGCGATCTTCGCCCATCGCAAAGCGGAGGAACGCGCACCCGAAGCCAATCGCGAGCCGCTGCGCCGGGAGGCGGTCGCGAGCACGATCCGATTCGTCGACGGATTCCCCGATCACGAGCACGCGGCCCAGGTGCTGGGGGTCGCCGTCCAGGACCTCTACGAGCTGCGCGAGTTCCCCCGAGCCATCGAGCTCGGGCGACGCCTGACCTCGAACTACGGCGCCGCCGACGTCGGCATCCGCCGCTCGGCCTGGCTCGTGATCGCCCACTCCTCCTTCGAGATCGGCGAATTCGCCCCCGCCGAGGAAGCCTATTCCCAGGTGCTCGAGCTCACGCCGGCGGACGACGGATCACGCCAGGAGATCGTGAACAACCTCGCCGCGTCGATCTACAAGCAGGGCGAGCGCGCCAACGAGGCCGGCGATTTCCGCGGCGCTGCGGATCACTACCTGCGCATCGCGAAGGTCGCCCCCCGTTCCGAGATCCGACCGATCGCAGAGTACGATGCGGGCACGGCACTCTTGCGTCTCGAAGATTGGGAGTCGGCTCTCTCGGTCCTCGAATCCTTCCGCTCGAACAATCCCGACCACGATCTTCACCAGGAGGCGACCCAACAGGTCGCATTCGTCTACCGCAAGACGGGCAACGCGTCCCGGGCCGCCGAGGAGTACGAGCGGGTCGCTCGCGAGGCCGACAAGCCCGAGCTGCGCGCAGAATCCCTGCTGGTTGCCGGTCAGCTCTTCGAAGAGGCGAAGCTCGTCGAACGTGCGCTCGAGAGCTATGGCCGATATGTGAGCGAGTTCACGGACCCGATCGAGACGGCGGTCGTTACAAGGTTCAAGATGTCCGAGCTCCATCACCAGGCGGGCGACGCCAAGAGTCGAATGGCCGAGCTGCGCCAGATCGTGGCCCTCGATCGGCAAGCGGGCGGCCAGCGAACGGATACGGTCCGCGGCCTGGCCGCGCGTTCGGCGCTGCTCCTCTCCGAGGCGCAGTTCCACGAGTTCCAGGCCGTCCAGCTGCTGCTTCCCTTCGAGCAGAGCCTGCAGGAGAAGCAGCGCCGTATGAAAGTGGCGCTCGCCGCCCTCGCCGAGCTCGTCGATTACCAGGTCGGCGAGGTCACCGCGGCCGCGACCTACTACATGGCCGAGATCTACGGCGATTTCAGCCGTGCATTGCTCGAGTCCGAGCGCCCGAACGACCTCGCGGGCACCGAGCTCGCGGACTACGAGGGCGTACTCGAGGAGGAGGCCTTTCCCTTCGAGGAGAAATCGATCGCGGTGCACGAGAAGAATCTCGAGCTGATGGGGAGCGGAATCTACAACCCCTGGATCGAGAAGAGCCTCGCACGCCTCGCGACCCTCATGCCCGGTCGCTACGCGAAGCCCGAGGAATCGAGCGGCCCGCTCGCGTCCCTCGAGACCTACACCTATCGGAATCCGGGATCCATGGGCGCGGCGACGACCGCCCCCGAGCCGTTGACGGAGCAGACGCCGGAGCAGGCAATCGCTCCTGCGGAACAGGCCGATACCGTCGAGGCGCAAGCACCCCCCATCCCCGTCGCCGACGAAGCGCCCACGGCGGCTTACGTCCCGACCGAAGAGTCCACATCGAGCACCGAGGCCTTCCCAGCTTCCATGGACGCGTCGGCGGTATCGACGGAGACCGATCCGAGCGCGGTGACCGACGAAGCGCCTATGCCTGCGACGGTCCCGACCGAAGTCTCTGCCGCGAGTGCAGAGGCCTTCCCGACATCCATGGATTCGTCGATCGACGCCATCGAAAGTGATCCGATTCCCGGCGACGGGATCCAGGACGGGACGCAGGAGGAGAGCGGCGATGTGGACCACTGATCGATCGCCGCGGATGAACCTCCGCACCGGAGTCGCGCTGATCGGCCTGGCCCTTGTGCTGGGCGCCTGCTCGACGACGGGCAGCAAGCCCGCGGCGCCCGTCGAGGCGCGGGACGCCTCCGGATTCTCGATCACCGAGACGGCCCGCGTCCCGGCCCGCGCGCGGGATGATTTCGCGCAGGCGCACCAGGCCCTCGAGGCCGGAGATCTCGAGCGCGCCATCACCCTGCTCGCGGAGATCACGCAGAGCTCCCCCGAGCTCACCGCCGCGCAGATCAACCTCGGCATCGCCTACCAGCGAAACGGTGATCTCGCCCAAGCAGAGAAGGCGCTGCTCGCCGCTCTCGAACGCAATCCGCGGCATCCGGTCACCCAGAACGAGCTCGGCATCGTGTACCGCCGGATGGGACGATTCACGGAGGCTCGCGTCCACTTCGAGACGGCGCTGTCCGGCCATCCCGAGTTCCATCCCGCGCGCAGGAATCTCGCCATCCTCTGTGACCTCTATTTGTCCGATCCCGCCTGCGCGCTCGAACAGTACGAGCTCTACCGGACAGCCGTGCCCGGGGACGAAAAAGTCGAGATGTGGATCGCCGATCTGCGCCACCGGATCGGTGGATAGGAGTGCCTGCCATGCGACGGAAACTTTGCGCTGGTCTGATTTCGTTCTGCTTGCTGCTTGCGACCGCGTCCGGATCGGCGGAGGAGCCCGCAGTTCCCGTCGGCGACAAGCAAGTCGCAGGCATGTCGATCCTCGGCAACGACGAGGCTCCGAAGTCGCTCGTGATCGTGCCGTGGAAGAGCTCCGATCTCGGAAATGCGCTCGCCGTCGCGAAAGGTCTTGATGCAGGACGCGAACCGGTCGACAGGGAAGTATTCGTACGAGCAGTGAACTACTACGAAATCCGGGCAGGGGCTCCTCGCTGAAGTCCGGCACCGCTCGCGAGACCGTGATCAGGCACGCCTGATCGAACAGACATTCGAACGCGTATCCGAGATCCGGATACAGGAGATTGGCCATGGACTACATCTACTACAGTGTCGACTTTTTCGTGTCGGGAGGCCTGTTCATGTACCCGATCCTGGCCGTCTTCGCGGTGGGTGCCGCGATCGCGATCGAGCGGTACATCACGCTGACGCGAATCACGTCCCGCAATCAGAGTGCCTGGGAGGGCCTTCAGGCCGCACTGATCGCGGGCGACTTCGACAAAGCTCGCGAGCTGGCGAGCCAGGACGAATCCGCGATCGCGAAGCTGCTCGCGATGGGTCTCGATCGCCAGGGCGCAGTGCGCCGCCGTGAAGACATCGAGATCGCCATGGAAGAGAGCATGATGGAGATCATTCCGCAGCTCGAGAAGCGAACGCCGTATATCCCGCTCTTCGCCAACATCGCGACCCTGCTGGGACTGCTCGGGACGATCACGGGGCTGATCGCGGCCTTCACCGCGGTCTCGAACGCGAATCCGGCCGAGAAGGCGGACCTGCTCTCGGCCAGCATCTCGGTGGCCATGAACACGACGGCCTTCGGACTGCTGGTGGCGATCCCCCTCCTCATCACCAACCAGGTCCTGGTCGCCAAGACGAGTGCGATCATCGACAGCCTGGAAATGGCGTCGGTCAAGGCGTTGAACGTGATCTCGGCGAACGCCAAGAGACGCGTCGAGGCCTGAGATGGCGAAGCGGCACCACTACCGGAGGCGTCCTGCGGCGTCGGCCGACCTGGACATGACCACCTTCATGAACCTGATGGTGGTGTTGCTCCCCTTTCTGTTGATGACGGCCGTGTTCTCCCGAATCAACGTGGTCGAGCTGACGCTGCCGTCGGCGGCTGGAGGGGCAGCCTCCTCGGAGCCCGAGTTCCGGCTGGAGGTGATCGTGCGGGAGACCGGAATCGAGCTGTCGAACGGTGCGGCGGTCATCGCGGCGCTTCCGAAGATCGATGGCGCCTACGACCTCGCGACGCTTTCACAGATGGTGATGACCCTCAAGCAGGATTATCCCGACTCGAACACCGCATCGGTCCTGCTCGAGCCCAAGATCGAGTACGACCATCTGATCCAGGTGATGGACGTGGTCCGAAGCGCCGAGCTGCCGCGCGATCGCGTCATCCCGACCGAATTGCAACCGACCGGATCGCCAGAGACCGCGACGGCGAACGCTGCGGCGCCCGCTGAACAGGGCCCGGTCCGGGTCGCACTCTTCACGGACATCTCGGTGGGAGACGCGCCGTGAAGGATTCCCGCCGAATTCAGAGGATGTCCCGCAACCGACAGACCGCGGCCAAGATGGACCTGACCTCGATCATGGACATCTTCACGACCCTGGTCTTCTTCCTGCTCGTGAACCAGGCGGGGACCGAGGTCCTCGAGGCACCCAAGCAGATCACACTCCCCGCCTCGATCACCGAGAACAAGCCCCGGGAGACAGTGGTCATCTTCATCAGCAAGACCGAAGTCACCGTCCAGGGCGAATCCGTCGTGACGCCGAGTGAAATCATGGCATCGGAAGCGCTCAGCATCGGCCCGATCGCGACTCGGCTCTCGGCGCTGCGCGACAGCGTGATCGGCACTTCCACGAGGGCGATCGCCGACAGCCAGGAAGTCACGATCCTGGCCGATCGGACCGTCCCATTCACCGTGATCAAGCGGGTCATGTCGACATGCACCAGCGAGGGGTACGCACGTATCTCCCTCGCCGTCTTGCAGAAGTCGCCCGACGCCCAGCTGACGCAGAACTGACGGGGCGCTTCGGTGGAACCCATCCAGTCCGAGGATCAAGCCTCCCTGCGACAGGAGCTGCGCCAGGCGAGGTCGCAGCTCGACCAGCTCGTGCACAGCTTGCGTGAAGTCGATACGAGCCTCCAGGGTCTCGAGGCGGAGCGCCAGAAATACCAGCTTCTGGAGACGGCCTGCAATGCGTTGGCCCGGCTCGACGAGCTCGGTGGCAGCTCCCTGTTCTGGAGCGGTCGGGCATTCGGTGAGCACGGCGGCGGGGAACATCTCGCCCTCGTGCGGAGCCGACTCGACGAGTTCGAGAAGGAGCTCTCCGTCGTCGAGGAGCGCCGTCAGGCCCTGCTCGACGAGATCGCGAACACACAGGGCAACGCCGACTTCTTCGCGGGACATGTCCTCGATGCGGAGCGGATCGCCGAGGAGCGGAAATACGAATGGCGGATCGAGCGCGAGGACGCTGGATTCGCGATTCACGCCTCGCTCATGCCATGGGCCCGAGGTCAGGAGGACGACCGGCGCTTCCGGAAGCTGCTGCTCTTCGCACTGCTGATGAGCTGCGCACTCGGTGTCGTCCTTCCCCTGGTCGAAATTCCGCTCCCGGAGCGCTGGGAAATCCTCGAGGAGCAGGAGCGCCTGACGCAGCTGATCCGCGAAGAGCTGCCGCCGCCTCCGGTCGTCGTCGCCGAGGAGAAGCCGGTCGACCCTGCCCTTCCCGAAGAGGCCGCGCAGACGACCGATGAATCGGCATCGCCGATCGTGGCCGACAAGGCCCAGCCGGAATCGAACCCCGCCCCGGCCGCATCGAAGCAAGCGGCCGGATCGAGAGGCATTCTCGCCTTCCGAGAGAAGTTCTCGGGGATCGCCTCGAACGAGGCCGTGGAACGACTCGGATCGAATGCACGCATCCAGGATCCGACAGCGGTCTCGGACGGTCTTCCCGAACGCTCGCTCGTGACGAGTCAGGCCCCAGGCGCGAGCGGCGGCATCAACGTCGCAGCGCTCTCGCGTGGCACGGGGGGAACGGGCACGCAGCTCTCGGGCGTCGCCGTGACCCGCGCAACCAGCACGTTCGGAAGCGGCTCGGGCAACGGCACCGGCGGCAATGGGACGGGTACCGGCACGAGCGGCACGGGCCGCGGCAGCGATCGGCCCCTCGCGGGGTCGAGCGCGTCGATGACCCGCACGGACGAAGAGATCCAGATCGTCTTCGACCGCTACAAGTCCGCGCTCTACCGCCTCTACAACCGCGAGCTGCGACAGGACCCGACCCTCAAGGGCCAGATGGTGCTGCGTCTCACGATCCAGCCGGACGGCTCGGTCTCGGCCTGCGAGGTCAAGTCGACGGACATGAAGGCGCCGCAGCTCGCCGCCCAGGTGGTCGAGCGCGTGAAGACTTTCGACTTCGGCGCCAAGCCGGGGATCCCCGCGATCACGATCGTGTACCCGATCGACTTCCTGCCGGCCACTTGACCCGACTTGCCGTGCGCACTGCACACAGATGCAAT
>JANNQH010000160.1:0-1550 GCA_031400655.1 Deltaproteobacteria bacterium
GCGCCCAGCTCCCAGGTGTGGCCATGATATTCGACACCCCCGATCGCCATGAGCACGACCGGGTCCGAGAAGAGCGCATCCTCCGCAGCGACGATCAGATCCATCGGAAAAATCAGGTTCAGCGCGCCGGCGATCGCCTTCCCCTGGACGGCCGCGATCGTCGGCTTCGGGATGTTTCGCCAATGCCACGAATAGCCGAAGTACTTCTGCGCCTCCCAGCGATAGATCCTGTCCAAGCGGAAGCTGCCGTCCGGCTCCGAGAGCTTCACCGCGTCCGGGTGGCTCGTGTCGAGGTCGTGCCCGGCGGAGAAGTGCTTGCCGTCGGCACGCAGCACGATCACGCGAACCGAGTCGTCACGCTCCGCCTCGACGAAGCATCCGTGTAGCTCGTCGAGCATCGCCTCGTTCTGGGCATTGGCCTTGTCGCCGCGGGAGAGGGTAATCGTCGCGACGCGATCCTTGTTCGAGTAGTCGATGTACTTCACGTGGGTTTCTCCTGCTTGCTAAGCGAATGCTGCGTAGGGGACGGTCAGGGGAAGGTCGACAGCGCTGATCACGCCCGGAGGCGCATCGCAGACGTAGGGGATCGCGTTCACTGCTCGCATCGTGGTCACGACCAGGCCCTGATCCGAGAAGTTCTTCTCCGTCCCGACTTCGAGCTCGCAGCGGAGCCTCGGATCGCCTTCGATCTCGATCCGATAGACGCCGTCGCGCTCCGCATTCGGCCAGTCGGGGGCCAGATCGCGCGCCATTCGATTGACGTGCTCGATGACGATTGCGTCGCGCCCGTGGACGACGCCGATCGTCTCGAAGCGCACGGCACCGACGGTGTCAGCCTCGACCCTGCCCGCCGCGACTTCGAGTCGGCGCGGCGTCGGACGTTTCTGGTAGGTCTCTCGAATGGCCTCGAGCTCGACCCCCAGAACGTCGGCCAGCATTCGGATGGGCGGGCCCCAGATCGACGTCTGGACGCCGGGTTGCTCGAGCAGGCAGGTGTGGTCCATCGGCTTCCCGAAGCCCATGAACTCGAACATCGTGGATGCGACCGGGTAGTCCGAGTAGCTGAAGAGCTCCAGCGTGCGGATGCTGTCGATGCGGTTCGAACCCGTCGTCAGCATCGCCACCAGGTGGTCCGCCGCGAATCCCGGCTCGATTCCGGACATGTAGAAGGTGGTTCCGCCCTTTTGGCAGGCGGCCTCGAGGCGCGCGACGATCGAGGAGTCGAACGCGGGTGGATAGATCAGGCCGGGGACGCTGGTGCTCACGAGGTTGCTGCCGCTCGCGAGGATTCGGCAGAAGTCGTCGATGCAGGCATCCGGCCGTGACTCGCCGATCGCCGTGTAGCAGACGCAATCCGGGGCGAGCGCGAGCAGGGCGTCCGCATCATCGGTCGCGCGGAGGCCGATCGGCTCGCCGCCCGCAAGCTCGCCGACGTCTCGACCCACCTTCGCGGAATCGTGGACCCATAGACCGATCAACTCGAGATCTGGCCGGCGCTGGATCGCGCCGATCGCGAGCTTGCCGCAGGCGCCACTCGACCACTGCACGAC
>JANNQH010000161.1:0-2090 GCA_031400655.1 Deltaproteobacteria bacterium
GAAGGACGTCGACTTCGCCGAGCTCTACGACCCGTTCTCTTTCGAGATCATCCGCCAGCTCGAGGCCTTCGGGTTCTGCGGCGAAGGCGAGGGCGGCGACTACGTGATGGGCGGCCGCATCCGGATCGGCGGCGAGCTGCCAGTCGCGACGAACGGCGGCACGCTCTCCTACAGCCATGCCGGCGTCGTCCAGCTCTTGCAGAAGCCGCTCAACGCCGTGCTCCAGCTGCGGGGCGAATTGCCGGCCGCGATCACGGTTCCGAACGCGAAGGTGGCGCTCGCGACCAACGGCGGATCGGGGGCGCTCTTCTGCGACGTGATGGCGCTCGGAAAGGAGCCCGTATGAATCGGCCGCGACCCGGAATCCCGCTTCCGCATCCGACGCCGCTCTCGCGCCCGCATTGGGAAGGTGCTGCGGCCGGCAAGCTGCGCGTCCAGCGCTGCCGCGACTGCGGTGTCCACGTCTTCATTCCGCAGCCCTGCTGTACGGGCTGCCTGGGCGCGCGCCTCGAATGGGTCGACTCTTCAGGCCGCGGCACGCTCTACAGCTACACCGTCGTCCACCGCCCCCAGCAACCCGCCTTCGAGACCCCCTACACCGTCGCGATCGTGCTCCTCGAAGAGGGCTGGCACATGCTCTCGACGCTGATCGACGTCCCGCCGGACAAAGTCGAGATCGGCATGCCCCTCGAAGTGGTATTCCACAAGATGAGCGAGGAGATCACGCTTCCGCTCTTCCGTCCCCGGGGCTGAACGACACCTCTTTTCCGCGGGCTGACGCGAGTCCATGGCTGTGTGTATGCCGGTCCACGAGTCGCTCGAAGCCCCATGACGGGGCAGTCTCGTGATCGCTCGGCTCGCCCCGCCGATGCGGTCCCGGCGGATTGACCGAGCACACGTCAACATCAGACGAACGAGACATCCAATGCCCCAACGCACACTGGACAAACGAGACATCCCCGGCGCTCTGCTGGCGGGGGTCCGTTGGCTCGCGAACCCGGTTTCGGAGGGCGGAGCCAAGCAGGTCCCCCGCATGAAGCTGCTGGCGGCCGGCCCGGAAATTCTCGCCGACGTCGAGCAAATGCGGACCCATCCAACGGGCAAGCGGATTCTCGACGAGCGGCCCGATCTCGGCGCTGCCCTCTCGGACTCCGCCGCGCTGAAGTCCATGCCCGCGGGAAGCCTCGGCCGGACGTTCCACGAGGCGATGGACATCCCCGGAGGCGTGCCCGGCTTTCTCTTGGCGGCGTTGATTTACAAGGACGGGTTCTTCGATTCTTTCGAGATGAGCGAGGATGCGCAGTACTACATCGCACGGTCCAGGTGGCTTCATGACCTGTTCCATATCGTAACCGGGTACGGCACCGACTTGCCCGGGGAAGGACTCCTCATCTACTTCGCGCTCGGATACGAGCACCACATGCCCTACTGGGCTGCGTCCCTTGCGCCTCTCGGTATCGGCCCGAGATTCTTCATCCGACCGAGTGGCGGGCAGCGACACTGGCGAGCGCTGCTGCGGGACGCCCATGCGCGAGGGCTCGCGGCCAACCGGATTTGCCCGCCCGAATGCGTCCCGTGGGAGGAGCTGCTCTCGCGCCCCCTCGACGAGGTCCGCGAGAAGCTCGGCATCGTCCACTTCCCCGAAGACACGTCGCGCTGGCTCGACCACAGTTGGTTCGGGCGGCAGGCGGCGAATGGCTTCGGCACCTACCCGAAATCGGCGAAGCGCGCACAGCTCGCCTTGGCTGTCGTGAAGGCCGGCGTCGACTACCGGGATCTTTACCGCTCCAGCGAGGAGAAAGCGGGCAAGCTCTTTCGCCTCGCCGCCGACGGCGCCTCCGCCGAAGAGATCCGTGCAGCAGCAGCGGCCTGACCGACGATCCGACGGGGCGCGGTGACAGTTCGGACAATTCGTCCAGCCCGATCGGCAGCGCCGATTTGCGCGGGGTCGGCATCGGGATCGGAAGCGCGAAGCATCCCTCTGCAGGCAGGAAGAGCGGAGCACGGTTGATCGACGTCACCGCTTGCCGACCAGGGCATATCCCCTTGGCTCAAATTGGCCCCACGCCTTGTGGTGCGGGATTCTTGGG
>JANNQH010000162.1:0-16152 GCA_031400655.1 Deltaproteobacteria bacterium
GCCTCGTCGTTTCCATTGCCCCCGACGCCGGCGACGAAGGAGCGATCGATCTTGAGGCGCTCGATCGGGAAGCGCTGCAGCGCGGAGAGAGACGAATAGCCCGTGCCGAAATCGTCGAGCGCGAGGCCGATTCCCATCTCCGTGAGTCGGCTGATCGCGGCGCTGATGTTGGGGTTCGCGTCGAGCATCGAGCTTTCGGTGATCTCGAGCTCGAGGCTTCCCGGCTCGACGTTCGACTCGTAGAGCAGCTGGTCGATCGAATCGACGATGCCGGCGCTCCGGAGCTGGTGGACCGAGATGTTGACCGACATACGGATCGGCGCGTATCCGTCGTCCTGCCAGGCGCGCGCCTGCCGGCAGGCCGTCCCGAACACCCACGCCCCGATCTCGACGATCAACCCCGCCTCTTCCGCGATCGGGATGAACTCGGCCGGGGAGATCGATTGACCGCTTCCGTCGGTCCAACGAAGCAGCGCCTCGACCGCCGAGACACGGCCGGTCTGGGTGTCGCGGATCGGCTGGTAGACGAGGCTGAACTCGTCGCGCTCGAGAGCGCGGCGGAGGCGACTCTCGAGCTCGAGGCGCCGGCTGGAGGTCACGTTCATCGACGCACTGAAGAACGCGTAGGCTCCGCCGCCCCTGCCCTTTGCGTGATACATCGGGATGTCGGCGGACCGCAGCAGGAGCTCGCTGTTGGCCCCATCGTCGGGCCAGACGGCGATTCCGATACTGCAGCCCGCGAAGATTTCCTGACCCGCCAGCTGAAAGGGCCGCGAGAGGGCGTGGAGGATCCGGCGGGCGACCCGCGCGGCGTCCTGGGGATGCTCGAGATCGGCCACGACCACGGTGAACTCGTCACCGCCGAGGCGAGAGATCCCACCGCTCGACGCAAGCCGCGAATCCCCATCGAGCGTCAGACGTCCAATCGAGTCGCCACCGCGCACCGCCGCACGCAGCCGGTCCGCGACTTCCGTCAGCAGCACGTCGCCACTCGAGTGTCCGAGCGAATCGTTGACCTTCTTGAAGCGATCGATGTCGAGGAACAGCAGCGCCATCGGCTTGTCGACGCGCCGGCAGCGCTCGATCGCCTTGTCGATCTGCTCGCGAAAGAGCTCCCGGTTGGGCAGGCCCGTCAACGCGTCGAAATAGGCGAGACTCCGGATCCGGCTGGCGGCCTCCCGCTCGCTCGTGATGTCGCGCAGGATGACCTGGACACAGCCATCCGAGAGCCGGCAGGCCGAGAGCTCCGCCCAGAACCACGGCTCGTCGCCGGCGCGCTTGATGCGGCAGACCGCTCGCGCCGTCATTCCCGAAGCCAGCGAGTCGAGATCGAGATGCTCGCGCTCGACGTCCTCCGGATGGCAGAGGTCTCGAATTCGGCTTTCGGCCAGTCGCTCCGCCCCGTGGCCGAGCAGTCGCTGGGCAGCGGGGTTCAGCGCGACGATGGTGCCCGCCGGCCCGAGCACGACGACGCCACAGGAGACCTGCTCGAACAGGTCCTGATAACGATCGTCGCCCTGGCGTCGCTTTTCGTCCGGCGCCGGTGCGCGGGTGCTCTGGTCGTTCTGCAAGAGGGAGCTCACCTCGCGCCGTGTCGTTCTGGCCGCTTGACTCATCGGCCGGCCCAACGGCATAAGCGATCGGCGAATCCCGGGACCCGGGACTGGAGGAAAGTCCGGACGCCGAGCACGTCTGCACGGGTCCGCTCAATCCTCGGCGGCGGCCCCTTCCGGGTAGTAGTAACGACGGCGGGCGGGGATCTGCCAGAAGCGTTCATCGGGCAGATCGAAGGGGCGTCGCCCATCCGGCGCCGGCTCTTCATCGGGGAGCCAGGCCGTGAGCGAGCCGTCGCGGCCGCGGCCGTGGTGGACGCAGCCGGTGTCGAGGCCGCGCACGCCGGGCGCCGCATGCAGGCCCTGGCGCGCCCAGTGGCCGTAGACGAGGCCGAACGGGTGGCGGCGCTCGGCCCACGCGACATGCCAGGCGCGGGAGGTTGGTGCCGGGTCGGCGCTCGACCAGGCGCCGGAATCGGTCACGCTGCGGCAGCGGGTGAGGCGCCCGAGTGCGTCACGCAGCGGATCGGCCTCGGAAGCCGTCGCGAGGAAGGCTCGCGCCAACGTCCGGCCGCCGGCAAGCCGCGCATGCAGCGCGTCACCGATCTCGCACAACGCCGCGAGCGTCCAGTCCGGATGGGAGGACGCGTGGACCATCGCGAAGGGCTGGCCTGCGATCGTCCCCCGCTCGACGAGCGCGCGCCCGAGCAGCCAGTCCACCCACTCCGACGCATCCGGCGCCCCGAGCACGTCGCCGATCGAGTCGTTGCGGCCGAGGTCGCGCAGTCCGAGGGCGACGTGCAGCAGGTGGACCTCGTGGTTGCCGAGCACATAACGCCCGCGTCCCGCCTCGACGAAGCCCCGCACGAGCTCGAGAGCCCGGCGATTGTCGGGCCCCCGGTTCACGACGTCGCCCGCGACCCAGAGCTCGAATCCGTCGCCGAACTGCGCGCGGGCCCGGGCCACGAGCTCCACGAGCTCTTCGGCACAACCCTGGACGTCCCCCACGAAGATCCGCCGTCGCGCTGAAGACTCGCCCGTCACGACTGCGCGACACACCGATTCGAGAGCCGACCGACGCCCGCGATCTCGCTCTCGACCGTCTCGCCCGGCTTCAAGTAGCGGCGCGGATTGCGCACGCTCCCGACACCAGCGGGTGTGCCCGTGAAGATCAGGTCGCCGGGGCGCAGGCTGCAGTAGCGCGACAGGTACTCGATCAGCTCGGGCACGGAGAAGATCAGGTTCTTCGTCGAGGAATCCTGGACCAGCTCTCCGTCGATCCAGCAGCGCAGCTTCATGTCGTCCCGATTCGCGATCTCGTCGAGCGAGACCAGCGCCGGTCCGAGCGGCCCGAAACAGGGCGCAGACTTGCCGAGGCTGAACTGCGGCGGCTTGTCCGCGAACTGGAGCCCCCGATCCGAGACGTCCTGACCGACGCAGAATCCGGCCACGTGCTCCCAGGCGTTCGCCGCCCGCACCCGGCGCGCCTCGCGGCCGATCACCACGACCTGCTCGACCTCCCAGTCGACCCGCTCGGACGTGAGCGGAACCTCGCTATTCGGGCCGGCGAGACAGCTCGGGAATTTCGTGAAGACCATCGGCTGCGCCGGGATCGGAAGGCCCGCTTCCTCGGCGTGGTCGCGGTAGTTGAGACCGATCGCGAAGACCTGGGTCGGGCGGGGCACGGGCGGCCCGAGCCGCTCCGGCTGGATCAGTCGTCCCGCGTCCCCCACGGTCTGCTCGGACGCTAGGCGTCGGATCTCGGCCCAGGACGAGAACGCCGCCATCGGGTCCGATGACACCCGACCCTGGCTCACCTGCTCGAGGTCGACGAACCGCCCGACCACGTCCAGCCCGAGCCTGCCTTCGAAGTTCACCAGCCGCATCGCGATCCTCCCGCCCGTTCCCTGGAGCTGCCTGCCGGCCGCGATCCTACCGACTCCGGCGGCGAATGGCGGGCCGGTGTAACTTCGGCCGCGAGTCGACCGAGGGGACGGGTGGGACGCCGAATCATCATCTGCGACGGGGCCGAGAGCGCGCGACTTTGGAGCCGCATCGGGGCTGACCTGTCCGAAGAGCTCACCTGGGTCCCGCGCGAAGGCGAGAACCGATCGCGCCCGCCCGGCTTCCGGATCCTGCAGGGCGGCCTCGACGAAGGCGCGATCGCGAAGCTCGAGCCCCAGGTCGACGAGGAATACGCGCTCGTCAGCGACGACGGGCCGTGGACACGTCTCGCCGTCCGCGAGATCCGCAAGCTCGACGACGAAGCCTCGATCCTCGTCCTGTCCGATGCGCTGACCCAGGACGATCTCCCCGACCACGCGTCGCTCCGCCGCACCGGCTGGAAGACCCTGATCCGCGACGACATCAACGAAGAGTTCGACCACCTGGCGAACCTCCACCGCGTCGTCAAGATCCGGCGTCTGCTCGACGAGCGAGAGAAGATCGCGATCCTGCTCCAGCCCGACCCCGATCCAGACGGCATTGCGAGCGCCTATGCGCTCCGGACCCTGTTGGGCCGCAAGCGGACGACGGCGCCGATCGTGTCTTTCGGCGAGGTCCAGCGCCCGGAGAACCAGGCGTTATGCGAGGCGGTGGGAATCGACGTCAAGGTGATCGCGCCGGACGAGATCAACGACTACGACGGGCTCGTGCTGGTCGATGTCCAACCGAACGTGTTCGGCGACGATCCGCCCGCAAGGCTCTCGCAGGTCGATCTCGTGATCGACCACCACCCCGAACGCTCCGGCTACGACGCCGCCATCCGCGATATCCGCACGAGCTACGGCGCCACATCCTCGATCGTGACCGAGTACCTGCGCGCCACCAACAGCGAGGTCAACGCGAAGCTCGCCACGGCGCTGCTCTACGGCATCAAGAGCGACACCCAGTACCTCGGCCGCGAGACGAGCCGCCGCGACATGCAGAGCTTCGCCTTCCTGCACGCCTCCCACAGTCCCGCTTTGTTGCGCCGCATCGAGCGCCCGGCGCTCCCATTGCCCGGCCTGCGGGCGCTGGGCCGCGCGCTCGCCCGCGCCGAGGTCCGCGACGGCATCCACATCCTCGTGCTGGGGCGCGTGCGGGAAGACGTGATTCCGCAGGTCGCCGACATGGCGCTCCAGGCGCAGGGCGCGGAGTGGGCGATCGCGGTCGGAATCGTCGGCCGCGACATCGTATTCTCGGTCCGCAACGTGGGCTATGTGCGCGCGGCGGGCGAAGTCGTGCGCGCCGTCGTCGAGGGCCTGGGCGTCGGCGGTGGCCACCGCACGATGGCGAAGGGCATCATTCCGCTGAAGTCCTTCCGCGAGGTCTACGGCCGCGCCGACCGGACGCAGATCCGCAGCGCCCTCTACGACGCCTTCATCCGCGCCATCTATCGCGGCGACGGATGAGCTCGCTATCCATGGCCCGTCCGAAAGCCCTCTCCGCGAGTGAAATCGAGGCCGCACTGGCGAGCCTGCCGGGCTGGTCGCACGTGAACGGCAAGCTCCACCGCGAGCTCCGCTTTCCCGATTTCATGCGCGCCTTCGCCTTCATGTCCGAAGCCGCGCTCCACGCGGAGAAGCTCGACCATCATCCCGAGTGGTCGAACGTCTACGGCCGGGTCGTCGTCGACCTCGTGACCCACGACGCGAAAGGCGTGACCGAGCTCGATCTCGAGCTGGCGCGACGGATGAGCCGGATCGCCGAACGCTGAGCGCCGCGGCACGGAGCAGCGCGCCCGGAGCGCTCATGCGGCGCTCATGCGCCAAAAGTAAGGAGCGCGTGGGCGCCCGTCGTCCGCTCGGGGATCGCAATGCCCAGCGGGCAGCTCCCGAGGCACGGCGCGCTGCAGCCTGTGCAGACCGATGCATTCACGGAAAGCTTTGCGTAAAGCTCCATCGCATCGCGCTCGGCGTGGTAGTCCTCGAAGTACATGCGGTGGCGCAATACGTCGTGGATCGGGACGCCTTCGGGACAGGAGGAGAGACACGCGCCGCAATGGGGGGCGCAGTAGGAGCCGACGATCGCCTGGTCGTAGCGCTTCAAGATCTCGCGGTCCGCGCTCGCGAGCCGCCCGCCCGAGGCGAAGAGGTACTCGTCGACGTGCTGCATCTCGAAGAAGGAGATCACGGCGCACGACACGTTCGGATTCTCGTGCACCCATTTGAGCGCCGCCTGGGCGTAGCTCTCCGCATCGCGGAAGCCTGCGAGATTCTTGTGTTTAGCGCCCTTGAGTGTCTTCATCGCGACGATGCCCATATCTTGCTCGGCGTGGGCGCGGTCGATGATCGCGGGCAGCGTCGGCCAGATGCCGTGATGGTAGGCGAGCATCATGACGTCGAAGCGGCCCGAGTCGATCGCGCGGTTCGCGACCAGGGCGAGCTGCGGCGTGTGGGTCGAGACGCCGAGGAAGCGGACCTTGCCTTCTTCCTTCAAGCGGTCGAAGGCCTCGTGGACGTTCGGATCCATCAAGCGCGCGGTCTCGTCACAGGAATGGACGTGGACGAGGTCGACGTAGTCGGTGCCGAGGCGCGCGAGGCTCTCGTTCACGACCTCTTTGTAACGGGCGACGGATGTGCCCTCGGGTAGATGACCGATCGGCGTGCAGAACTTGGTCGCGAGGAAGATCTGATCGCGCGGGATCTCGCGCAGCGCCCGGCCGACCGCGAGCTCGCTGCCCGCCGTCGAGTAGTCGGGCGCCGTGTCGACGTAGTTGACCCCGCGCTCGAAAGCCACCTTCACGATCTTCCAGGCCTCATCGCCACGAAGTCTCCCGGCGCCGAGCACCGTGTCGGAGACGGGCCAGCCCGTCCGCCCGAGGCGGCCGTAGGCCTTCACGCGCGCACCGCGCCAGCTGTCCTCCCAGGTCGGATGGGTCTTCACGACGCCCGCGTCCGCGCTGACCTGTTGGCCGACGCTCCACCAACCGTCGCCCGGCTTGCCCAGACCGAAGAGCGCGTTCGCGAGCATGCCCGTCGCGCCGGCCGCCAACGCGCCCACCCCCGCCGCCGACCCCGCCAGGAAGGCCCGCCGCGCCCGGGGCTCGGCAGGCGGATCCGCGTGCGACGTCTCCCCCGTCACGGCCGCCGTCCGTCGCCGAAGCCACATGAGGCGCCGCAGCCCAATAAAAAGGAAGCCCCCGGTCACGCCGATCGTCAGCAGCGTGACGAACGCCGCCACCGCGCCACCGACAGCATTCTGGGCGTCGGGCGCGAGCCGCTGCTGCACCCACTCGCCGAAGGGAAAGGCCGAGGCGTCGAGACCGATCACCGCGTGATAGAGGTACTCGCCGCTGATCGCGTAGCCCGCCACCAGCGCCGCAACCAGCACGATCGACAACGCGCGCAGGCTCGGGGCTTTCGCATTCGCCGCTTGCCGCGTCGGCACCTCTTCCGTCGTGTGCGTCATGGATTCCTGCTTCGTCCGGTCCGTCATCGCGTCGACCTCCGCGCGGAGTTCAGGTTGCGTTTTCGGCGTGCGCTGCACCTCGCATTGCGTGAGGCGCCCGGTCTGGGCAGTATACGACGCCTCCCGCAATGAGAAGCGCGACCGCCGAAAGGAAAGGGATGACGACTCCGCTGATCATCCCCGACGTCGGGTCCCTTCCCGAATACGAGGGCCGGGAGCTCGGCTACAGCGTCTGGCACACGATCGACCAGACGCGCATCGACGCCTTCGCCGCCGCCACAGGCGACCATCAGTGGATCCACGTCGACCGCGATCGCGCCGCGCGGGAGTCGCCCTTCGGCGGGACCGTCGCCCACGGCTTCCTGACCGTGGCCCTGGCCCCCGCGCTGCTGCCCGAGCTCGTCGAGGTCTCGAACTGCTCGCGCATCGTGAACTACGGCATCGAGAAGCTCCGCCTGCGCGAGCCCGTTCCGTCGGGGTCACGCATCCGGCTGGGCGCCTCCATCCGGAGTGTCCGAAGCGTGCCGGGGGGCGCGATGTGGGTCTCGCTCGCCGTGAAGTTCGAGGTCGAGGGCGTGAAGCGCGCCGTCTGCACGGGGGAGCTGATCTTCGTCTATTTCCCGTGAGCGGACGGCTCTTTCAGGGGAGCTGACGGCTCTGCGAGAAAGACGCGGACCGCGGCGAGGAAGGCGTCCTGCTGGTCGTGGTGGACCCAGTGGCCCGCGCGCGGGACCTCGAGGACCCGGGCGTTCGGGATGTTCGCTGCCCGGCCGTCCTTTTCCGGGTCACCGTGCCATCCGTCGCTGCCGTGTACGAGCAGCGTCGGGCAGGCGATGCGCTGCAAGAGTCGCTCGAGCGTGCCGGGGGCCAGGCGCTGCGGAAAGAGCGGGCGGCTCGCGTTGTCGAATTTCCAGCTGAAGCTGCCGTCCTCGTTGCGCGCAACGCCGTAGACGGTCAAGTGGTGCGCCTGGGCGGCCGTGAGATTCGGATTCTCGCCCTGCATGCGCGCCGCCGCCTCGTCGATCGTGGCATAACGCCGGGTCTGGCGACGCGCACCGCTTCGAACGGCGTCGATCCAGGCCGCGGTCATCTCCCAGAGCTCGCGATTCAGGCCCCGCTCGCGCAGCTCGGGCGGGGCGCCCATGCCCTCGATCGCGACGAGCCTGCGGACCTTTTCGGGGTAGACGCCGGTGTAGTAGAGCGAGACGGCCGCGCCCATCGAATGCCCGATGATGTCGACGGGGGCGAGCCCCAGGACCTCGATCAACTGTGCCACGTCGAGCACGTACTCGGGGAGCGTGTAGGTCGAGCCCTGGGCCCAGGCCGAGTCGCCGTGGCCACGCAGGTCGGGGGCGATCACGTGATAGTCGCCTCGCAGCTCGCGCGCGACGAAGTCCCAGGAGCGGGCGTGGTCCTTGCCGCCGTGGATCAGCAGCAGCGGCGGCTTCTCTTCGTTGCCCCAGTCGACGAAATGCAGCTTCAGCCGCTGAGACACATAGAAGCTCGAGCTGGGGCCGATGATCTCTCGAGCCGACATGCAGATCCTTCGTTGCGAGTCCGGGCGCACCGTCAGGTCGCGCGCGACCGAGCCCGGGTTCAGCCGCAGGTCGAGTATATGCAGCGCGAAAGCGATCCCGCACGACCCGCAGACGACGTCCAGGTCTCGCCGCCTGCACGCTCGGGCCACGGCAGGGTATGCTCGGCCCCGCCATGAAGATCGCTCTCGCCCAGATCAATCCCACCGTCGGCGATCTCGCCGGAAACCGGCGCCTCGCGGAGGCCGCCGCCGCGCGGGCGGCGGCGGCGGGTGCCGACGTCGTCGTGCTGCCCGAGCTCGCGCTCACGGGCTACCCGCCGATGGATCTGCTCGAACGCGACCGCTTCGTCGACGACCAGCTCGCCGAGCTCGACCTGCTCGCCAAGGCTTCGCAGGACATCACGATCGTCGTCGGCGCCGTCGTGCGAACCCCCGACGCCCGGCCGAAGGCGATCGAGAACGCCGCGGTCGTGTTGGCCTCGGGCCGCCGCCTCACGCATCGCAGCAAGACCCTGCTCCCGACCTACGACGTGTTCGACGAGACACGTTATTTTGCGAACGCGAAGGACCGCACACCGGTCGAGATCCCGGGCCTCGACGTTCCCCTCGGCCTCGCCATCTGTGAAGACACCTGGTTCCACACCCAGCCCTATCCGATCGATCCGGTGGCGGAGCTCGTGGCCCAGGGCGCGGGCATCATCCTGAATCCCTCCGCCTCACCCTGGCACGTGGGCAAGGCGGCCGAGCGCCGAGCGTTGCTGTCCGACGTCGCGAAGCGTTGCGGACGGCCGATCGTGTTCGTGAACCAGGTCGGGGGCAACGACGAGCTCGTCTTCGACGGCGGCTCGTGCGTGATCGGGCCGGACGGGGCGGTCCACGTCGCGATGCCGCTCTTCGAGACAGGCCTCGCGATCTGCGATCTGCCCACGCGGGCGGGCCGTTCCGGACAGGGCGAGCTCGCCCTCGGATCCGGGCGCTCCCTCGCTGCGGTCGCGGATGCGAGCCCCGTCGAGCAGCTCGAGCGCGGCCTGGTGCTCGGGATTCGCGACTACTTTTTGAAACAGAACCTGCCGCCGGGTGCGGTGATCGGGCTGTCGGGGGGCATCGATTCCGCGGTGACGGCCTACCTCGCGGTCGAGGCCCTCGGTGCCGATCGCGTCGTCGGCATCGCGATGCCCGGCCCCTTCTCCTCGGACCACAGCATCGAGGACGCATTCGAGCTCGGTCGAAAGCTCGGCATCCAGGTCCGCCGCGCCGACATCAGCCCGATCTACGACGTCTACCGCGAGCTGTTCGCGAAGCTCTTCGGCCGGCGCGACGACTACGGGCTCACGCAGCAGAACATTCAATCCCGCATCCGCGGCGCGATCCTGATGGCCTGCTCGAACGAGGAGAATCGCCTCGTCCTCGCCACCGGGAACAAGAGCGAGCTCTCGCTCGGCTACTGCACGCTCTACGGCGACACCGTCGGCGGGCTCGCGGTATTAGGCGACGTCTACAAACGCGACGTCTACGCCCTCGCTCGCCACGGGAATCGCAGCGGCGAGCGCATCCCTGCGCGCACGATCGAGAAGGCGCCATCCGCCGAGCTCGCAACGGATCAATTCGACCAGAACGATCTGCCGCCCTACGACATTCTCGACGACGTGCTCTCGCAGGCGATCGAAGGAGGCCGGAGTCGGGCGTCGATCGTCCCGCCCCCGGGCTGCTCCGACGAAGTCGCCCAGGGAATCGTCCGGCGCCTCGACCGCAACGAGTACAAGCGACGCCAGACCCCGCTCGTGCTGCGGACCTCGGAGAAGGCCTTCGGCGGTGGCCGGCGGCTTCCAATCGTCCACCGTTACACCGGCTGACGAGCGCTCGGCCGGACTTTCGTTCGCGGGTGCTCGGCGCGCAATTCAGCCGAGCCGCTCGAGCGCTCGCAGGTCGCGGATCTGCGCCACCGAGCGCCGTGCCATCGCCACGAACATGGCGTCGCCGCGCTCCGTCCGCCCGACGGCGAGCGCGCCCAACATCGTGATGACGGGCCCCTGGAAAGATCCGTAGACGTAGTCGGAATAAACGTCCGCTGCGCTGCGCTCGACGCCGAGCGCCGCCAGGGCCTCGCGGTAGGCCGCCAGCATGCGCGGCTCGTGGGCCCCGCGCTGCTCGGGCTCGCAGCTGTTGCCGAGCAGATACGCGAGATCCTGACCCGCACAGGCGACCGAGAGCGTCTGCCAATCGACCGCCGTGACGATGCAGCCGCGGGCCTCATCGCGGGAACCTGGAGAGTCGACAGAGTCGCGAAAGAGCAGGTTGTCGAGGCGGTAGTCGCCATGGACGAGAGTCTTGTCCGCCGGGCGGCTCGCGACCCAGACCTGCGCGCGCTCGGCGAAGCGGCGCAGGACGTCCTGATCTTCGAGCGCCAGGCGGTCTGCATAACGCTCGAGGAAGACCGGCGTCGCCAGCTCGACATAGCGCGCGAACTCCTCGCCTGCGCCGCCCGTCGTCCAGTCGAGGCGGTCGAGCTCCGGATCGTTCCAGAGCGGCGCGTGCAGGCCAGCGAGATTGCGCACCGCCGCCTCGATCCAGGCGTCGCTCGCGCCGGCGATCTGATCGCCCTGAACTGCGGGGGCGAGATCCTCGAGGATCAGCGTGAAGGTCGCCTCGTCGTCGGCGATCGCGCCGTACAGGCAGCGGGGCGTGCGGATCGGGAGGCGCTCCGCCAGGTCGGTGTAGAAGCGGGTCTCGGCGCGGTAGCCGCCGCGGGCGCCCGAGGCGCGGCTCTCGGGACTCGGCGACGGGAACTTTCCGACGAGGCTCGCGGGCGCACCGGTTGGCACCGGAGCGTGATAGTCGAGCTCGATCCGCTCGCTGTGGGCCATCTGGCCGGTACCGACGGCCCGGTGGCGGAAGCTTCGCACGCGCACGTCATGGCCCGCGGCTCCGAGCACGGCAGTCAGCCACTCGGGCGTCAGCTCCGTCGGATCGACGACGATGCGCGGGCGCGGTTCGGGCATGGATGGCGCGGCGGACCCGGCGGCTCGGTCCGCGCTCAGGCCGTCGGCGCCGCGACGGCGAGGGACGCGTGGCGGACGTGCTCTGCGCGCGCACCCCGCGGTCCTTCCTGGACGATGTACTCGACGATGTCGCCCTCGTTCAGGATGTCGTACTCGCCGGCATTGAGACCCGAGCGGTGGAAGAAGACTTCCTTGCCGTCGTCCCCGCGGATGAAGCCGAAGCCCCGGTCGCGGACCATCTTCTTGATCTTGCCCTTGGACTTGGGTCCGGCCGGCATCGGCGTCGACGCGCCTCCCGGAGCCGGTGTCCGCTTGCGGCCTCGCCCGCCGGTCGAGCGCCGCGCGCCCGGGGTACGGAAGCGATCGGTGGCCACGAATTCGCTTCGGAACAGGTCGAGGGGCACCGTCAGGTCCTGCAGCCCGTCCTGCTCCGGCGAGAGCAGCACTTCGTCGTCCTCGAACTCGACGACGCTGTAGCGAAGGCCGGTATTCTTGTGCGTCACGAACAGTCCGGATTCGATCTCGTCGAGAGTCAGCATGACGCGTCTCCAAGGGGTTGGGTCGGAAGGGTCGACCAGGTCGGGCCGGACGGTGTGCGATCCGTTCGCGATCCGTTATCGATGAGTGCTCACGGCCGCAAAGGTTGGTGCGGCGTCTTGAATTCGGGGGCCGGGGCGGCGGATGGGGGGCGCTCCGAAAGGAATCCCTTCGTCGCAGCGGCGGCCGAGCGTAGGAAAGGTGTTTCTTGGGGTCAACCAGAGGGGCGCGACGGGGACTGGTCGGATCGATCGCGGCGCGGGCCCTGGCTCTAGCACTGGCTCTGGCACTCATGACGGCGGTCGGGTGCTCGTCCGCAACTCCGCGCGGGAACGGGGTGATCGGATCCGGCGACGTCTCGCCGCTGCGGGTGGCGACGAGTGGTGACTACGCCCCGTTCAGCGTGTGGTCCGAGCGCGAGGCCGAGCCCCGGGGCTTCTCCGCGGACGTCGCGCGAGCGTTCGCCCGGGACCGGGGACTGCGGATCGAATGGATCCGGTTTCGCTGGCCGGAGCTGCAGCGGGACGTCGAGTCCGAGCGTTTCGACCTCGCCTTGTCAGGCATCACGATCCGCCCGGACCGCTCGCTCGCCGGGCGATTCAGCCTCCCCCTCACGCTGACGGGCGCCGTGGCCCTCGTGCGCGAGGAATCGGCGCTGCGGACCCGGGACGACCTCGATCGGCCGGGGATCCGGATCGCGGTCAATCAAGGGGGCCACCTCGAGCGGGTGGCGCGGACACTCTTTGCAAAGGCCCGGATCGCGGCACTCGCCGACAACGCGAGCGTCCCCGAGCGATTGGCCTCGAACCGGGCCGAGGCGGTCCTCAGCGACGACCTCGAAGCCCCCCATTGGCAGGCCGAGCTTCCCCTCACCCGGGCCATCGGCCCCTTCACTCACGACCGCAAGGCCGCTTATTTCCCGATCGGGCGGCCCGAGTTGGCGCGCGATTTCGATCGCTGGCTCCTGCGCTGCGAGCAGTCGGGCGAGCTCGCCCTTCTCCGCCGACGTCACGGACTGCGCGACGTCCGCACGGCAGAGGCCCTGCCGGCGCTGCTCGCGAGCCTCGACGAGCGGCTCTCGCTCATGCCCGCGGTCGCCCTCGCCAAGCGGGTCCTCGGCCTTCCCATCGAGGACGCTGCCCAGGAAGAGCGCGTACACGCCGCCGCCCGAGACGCCGTGGAGCGGTCCGCGCGAGAATTCGGACGCGAGCCGCCGGCAGCAGCGGACCTGCAGCGCTTCGTCGACGCCCAGCTGCGCGCCGCACGCTTCCTTCAGGAGCGCGAGCTCGCGGAGCTCGAACGGGCGATCGCAGCGACCGGCAGCGTTTCCTTGCCCAGCCCGGAGACCGCACGCAAGGAGCTCGACACACGCGTCCGGCCGGCGATCGCCTCGATCAGCGAGCGCATCGCCTGGCTGCTGGTTGCGAGCACGTCGTCCGCCCCGGAAGACGCGGTCCCGGGCTCAGGGCCCCGCCCGACGCGGGAAGCCGTTTCCAGCGCGCTCGCCGACCAAGCCCTCCCCGCCGAGATCGAGGCCGAGCTCCATGCCGCGCTCGCAGCCCTGCTCAAGCCGCCCCAGCGCGCCAGAGAAGCCTCGCCAGCACGCCCATCACGAGCGGCACGCCGAGACATAACACCCAACGGCTGAGGGCGAACGGTGCCCCGAGCAGCGGGATCTCCCAGGCGATCAGGCGATGGATCGCGAGCAGCCCCCACGAGGTCACGAACGCCACCACCGAAGCCGGCGCTGCACCGGCGCGCAGCATGCCCGCCGCGAGCGGCATCGACACGAAGGGACCCGCCGGTGTCAGGAGCCCGACGCCGCTCGCGAGCAGGAGGCCGCGAAAGCCCGAATGTTCACCCAACGCGGCCGACACCCAGGCCCGTGGCAGCAGACTCTCGACGAGGCCCGCGACCAGGAACGACACGAAGAGGACGAGGGCGAAGCGCAGGAACTGACGCGTCCCACCGCTCAGCGCCTCGACGACGAGCGGAGGACCGCCGCGCACGAGGGCAACCGCGACGAGCGCCGCGAGCAGCGCCGCCATGATCCAGAAGTTGCTGTCGAAGATCTTCATGAGAGTCTCCCCGGTCCCCGCCCTCGCGGTTCGTACTCTGATTCGCTCTCAGTAGAAGCTGCAGCGCGTGCGATGTCGCGGTCGCGCCTTGATCGCCGGGGCCTGTCCCGCGTTCCAGAGCAGTCCGTCGAGGGCATGCGCAGTCGTCGGCCGACCGCGCTCGACCAGCCGGGCGACGAGGCGCTCGACGGCCTCGATCGCGACGGCGCGGATCTCGACCTCTTCGCGCGAGCCGACCGCGAGCAGCGCCTCGCGACCGATCCGCGCGGCGAGCGTCGAGGAGTAGACGAGCACGCCATGACAGCGCAGCACGTGGGGCACGAGATTGTCGGCGAAGAGGGTCAGCTGGTCGAGGTCGTCGAAATAGCCGTAGGCCTTGCCACCGAACACGCGCGCGAGGTCGGCGACCGTGATCTGCGCGCGTTTGTAGAAGAGCACCTCGAGCTCGTCATAGCGGGCGACGTCGCGGTAGAGCGGCAGCGCCGCGAGCGAAGTGACGAGGCGCTCGGCGGAGGCCTCCGCTTTTTCGACGAAGGATTCGAAGCGGTCGTCGTGATGCAGGGCGAGCCAGTCCCCGAGCTCGCGCCACGCGCGGGCGAATAACACCATCAGCTCGGCGACCTCGGGCTGAGCGGGATCCTGACCGAGCATCCCCGCCAGCGATTCCGGCGTCGCGCCGCGCAGCCACGCCCCCGTCCAGGGATCGCCGGCCTCGACCGACTCGCGGCAGGCGGTCGCGATCGAGCGGTAGCCCGAGAGGCCCGCGCGCTTGCGCAGGACGGGGAACCAGCCCGAGCCAAAATTGATCGCGTCGAGAGCGATCGTGAAGGCGAGGGCTTTCGCGGGGCTACCCGTGAAATGATGCATCGGATCGAGATCTTCGGGCGGCGAGGAATCACAGGCCAGCTGGCGCGCGAGGGCGGCCAGCTTCTCGTCGTCGATGCGCACGTCGCGCGCGCGGCGCGTCACCTCGGCGGCGCCGCTCCGGATCCGATCGAAGAGAGTCTCGCGGACACGAACTTCACCCGTGCTCGCAGGCCTGGCGCTCAAGCCAGCTCCCTTCGCAGCGCCAGGGGGGCACCGATGCGGGGCGCGATCCGCGCAGGGCGGCCCCACCTGACGGGAATCGTGGCGGCCGGCGTATGTACACGGAGCGCCCCCGGTAGACATGTGATCCGCAGCGGAAGTGCGAAGCCCCCTTCACCGTCGACCTCGACCGCAGCGTCGCCCGCCTTCGGAATCAGCGCGACGGATCGCGCGGCATGGAATGAAACCTGCGGATGTCGGCCGTGGCGACCGAGATAGAAAGCGGGCAGCCAGCGCAAGATCTCGTGTCGCGGAAGTCCGCGAGCGAGCACGACCTCGAATAGACCATCGTCGACCCGCGCTTCGGGTGCGACCCGCATCCCCGCTCCAAAATAACATCCGTTCGCCACGACGAGGAGCGAGATCGGTCCCTCGTAGACTCGCTCGCCGTCGACCTCGAGGGATGCCTCGAAGGGCTGGTGGGTCAGAACCGCGGAGACGGCGCCCAGCAGGAACCCGATCCGCGGACCGAGCGTCTGGGAGAGCCCGCGCGTGCGTTTCACCGTGTCCCCGGAGAGCCCGGCGCTCAGCTCGTTCGCGAAGTAGCGGACCTGACGACCGCCGCGCGCATCTTGCAGCTCGACCCGGCCCGCATCGAGCGGCCGGAGGTGGCCGGCGGCGATCACCTCGAGCGCCGCGTCGAGGCCGCGGGGCAGGCCGAGGCTGCGAGCGAGGTCGCAGCCCGAGCCGACCGGCAGCAGACCCAGACTCGGATGCTCGAGCCGCGTCGCCGACAGCAGCCCCGTCACGACCTCGCCGGTCGTTCCATCGCCTCCGGCGACGAGAATCCGCGCGAAACCCTGCTCCACCGCCGTGCGGGCCAGTCGCGCCGCGTCCCCGGGAGCGCCCGTCGTGGCGACGACGGAGGGCCCGCAGATCGCCTCGACCCGCGCCACGAGGGCGTCGGCCATGCGGCCTGTCGCCCCGCGCCCACTGGCCGGATTCAGGATCAAAAGCGTTTGCGAAGACAC
>JANNQH010000163.1:0-6803 GCA_031400655.1 Deltaproteobacteria bacterium
TCCTCGCCGGCCTGCTCGAGGAGGATGCCGACGAGGTGGCGGCCTGCTTCGCGCCCTTCGGCCTGCGGGAGCAGGATCGCCGCGTGCGCGAGGATTCGGTCGGGCGCTGGATCGCGCCGCGCTATACCGATGGGGGCGACCCGTGCTAGGCGGACGACGTCAGCGAGCCACTCTGGCCAGGCGGGCGATCTGTCGACGCAGCGTCCCGGACAAGCCAGTCCTCGTAGACCTCGCGCAGGAGCGTGTCGAGCGAGATGCGGGGCTGCCAGCCGGTCGCCCGGCGCAGACGCGTCGCGTCGCCGACGAGCCAATCGGTCGGCCGAAAACGCGCGGGATCGACCTCGATCCGCGGGGCGACGCCGGCGATCCGGATCAGGTCAGCGAGCACGCTGCGAATGGAAATCCCGACAGACCCGGCCACTTGATACACGCCGGCGGGCACGCGCCGGTCGAGCAGCGCGAGATAGGCGTCGACCACGTCGTCGACGTGAAGAAAATCGCGCACCGAATCGAGGTTGCCGACGCGCAGGCACGGCGCCTGGCGGCCGCTCGCGATGGCGGCGATCTGGCGCGCGAAGCTCGAGACCACGAACTGGTCCGATTGACCGGCACCGGTGTGGTTGAACGCGCGGATGCAGACGACGTCGAGGCCGCGTTCGGCGGCCAGGCGGCCGAGCAGCTCCGCCGCCGCCTTGCTGCGGGCGTAGGGGGAGCGGGGGCGAAGCGGGGTCGACTCGCTGAGTGGCTCCGACTGCGGTGAAGACGCCGTGTAGGCGTCGGCAGATCCGACGAGCAGGACCCGGGCCGCGGGGGCCTTGGCGGCGACGCTCGTGAGCAGCGCGCGAGTGCCCAGGAAGTTCACGCGGTAGCAGTCCTCGGGCGCGCGCAGCGAGTGGGCGACGCTCGAAAGGGCGGCCAGGTGGATCACGGCGTCGGGCCGGATCGCGGCGAGCTGGGCGGCGAGGGCGGTCGCGTCGCTGATCTCGACTTCGCGATCGATGCCGACGGCGTCGTGGCCCGCGCGGGCCAGGCTGGGGAGCAGTCGTCGACCGACGAATCCGGACGCGCCGGTGACCATGACCCGCATGGGACGAGGCTGCCAGAGGCGAACCGGCCGGGCAAGCGAAGCCCGGGGAATTCGCATCCGGAGCCCGGCCTGCGCAGCGGGCGGGCTTGACCGGAGCCCGCGCGATCGGGGACCATGCGACCCATGATCATCGGTGTCGCAGGTCGCAATGGAGCAGGCAAGGGCGAGCTGGTCCAATTCCTCGAAGCGCGCAGCTTCACGGCCCTTTCGCTGTCGGACGTGATCCGACAGGAGCTCGTGGCGCGGGGACTTCCCGAGACCCGCGAGCGCATGATCGACGTCGGTCAGGAGCTGCGCCGGCGTTCGGGGCCCGGTGCCCTCGCGCAGCAGCTCGCGAAGCAGCTCCATGCCGACCGCAACTACGCGATCGATTCGATCCGGCATCCCGTCGAGGTCGAAATCCTGCGCCACTGCGGCCAGACCTTTCACCTCGTCTGGATCGACGCGAAGCTCGAGACGCGCTTCGAGCGGATGCGAGCGCGGGGGCGCTCGGGCGATCCGATGAAGCTGTCCGAGCTGGAGGCCCTCGAGGGCCGAGAGCGCGGAAGCGACGATCCGAACGCCCAGCAGCTCGATGCGGTCGAGCGGGTGGCGGACTTCCGCATTTCGAACGACGACACGCTCGCGGCGTTCCAGCTGCAGGTCGCGGACTGGGTGCAGGCCAATCTCGGCTTCTCGCGTCCGGGCTGGGACGACTATTTCATGTCGATCGCGCGGGTCGTCGCATCGCGCAGCAACTGCGTGAAGCGCAAGGTCGCGTCGGTGATTACGGTCGATCGCCGCATCATCTCGACCGGCTACAACGGCACGCCCCGCGGCACCCGCAACTGCAACGAGGGCGGCTGTCCCCGCTGCAATCAGCTCGCCGAGGGCGGTACGCGCCTCGACGAATGCCTCTGCTCCCACGCCGAGGAGAATGCGATCACCCAGGCGGCCTATCACGGTGTGTCGCTCAAGGGCGCGACGATCTACTCGACCTTCTCGCCCTGTCTGCAGTGCACGAAGATGATCATCAATGCGGGGCTCGTCGAGGTCGTCTACCAGAGCGATTATCCGCTGGGACGCGTCTCCCTCGACCTGCTCGACGAGGCCGGGATCCAGCTTCGACAGCTGGGCTGACCCGCCCTTCAGTCCCGGACCAGTCCCGGACCAGTCCCGGACTGAGAGCGCCGCTGCGCGCGGCTTGCCGGCTGCTCTCCGCTTCAGCGGCCAGGCGCTCCGATTTCACGGTCCGTACGCGAGCGTTCGCCGGCCGTCCCGGCGATCTGCCCAGGTTGTGCTCAATTCGACCCCGTTTCGCACCGAATCGACGAGCTACGACGCGTCCGCGCTCCGCGGGGGCCTGCGTCCGTCTGCCTTTGCGAGGGCCCGATGCGACCGAAGCCGACGCGCCTGATGGACCATCGCGAGTACCCGGTGCTCTACGTCGACGACGAGCGCGACAACCTGCGCGTCTTCCAGCTGACGTTCCGGCGGGACTTCACGATCCTGACGGCGGACAGCGCCAAGGCGGGTCTCGAGCTGCTCGCGCAACACCCCGTCGCCGTCGTCCTGTCCGACCAGAAGATGCCGGGCATCGAGGGCGTCGAGTTCCTGCGCCAGGTCCGCGAGCTCGACTCGCGGGCAATCCGGATGCTGGTCACCGCCTACGGCGACGCCCGCATCCTCGGCGATGCCATCAATGCGGGCAATATCTACCGCTACATCCCGAAGCCCTGGGAGCCGGAGGACATGCGGCTCACGATCCAGCGGGCGATCGAGGCCTACGCCCTAGAAGCCGAGCGCGCGACGCTGCTCGAAGAGCTGATGGTCCTGAACCGCCTCTCCCGCACGATCCACCGCGAGATCGACCGCGGCCGCCTCTATGACACGCTGCTCACCGCGCTGCGCGACGAGCTCGCCTTCGACGGCTGCAGCGTGCTGTTATTCGACGAGAACTCGACCCGACTGCGCTTCGTAGCCCACGAGCCCGACGACGACGTGGCCGCGCGCCTGCGGGACCTCGTCTTCGACCCCGCGACGGCGCCCGCCTTCGTCGATCGCCTGAACAAGGGCGATTCGCAGCTGCTCCACGGAGACGATGCCAGCGAGCTCGAGTCACCCGTCCGCGCCTGGATGACCGAGGTCGCAGCCGAGGAGCTCTACGTGGTCCCGCTCGTCGGAAAGGAGCGTGTGGTCGGCGCGCTCGCCGTCGACAATCGCCGGGGCGGACAACGGCTCGCGACCGACGGGCGTATGCTGGTCGAAGGCCTCGCGACCCAGGCCGTCATCGCGATCGAGAACGCGAAGCTCGTCGACGATCTGCGCCGCTCGCGGGCCCAGGTCCGTCGCGTGGATCGGCTCGGCACACTCGGGACGCTGGCCGCGGGCCTCGCCCACGAGATCAACAATCCTCTCACCTCGCTGAACACCTTCATGACACTCGCACCGGGCAAGCGCACGAGCGACGACCCGAGCTTCTGGGGCGAATACCACGAGCTGGCCTGCGGTGAGCTCGAGCGGATCCGTGGACTCGTCGAGGCCATGAGCCGCCTCGGCCGCGGCGGGCCGGCGCCCGCGAACGGGAAGAGCCAGGTCGACGTCGCGGAGGTCGCACGCCAGGTGGTGCGGCTGCTGCATCGGGAGACCGAGCAGGCCGGCGTCACGATCCACCTGCACGCGACGAGCGACGTCCCGGCGATCTCCGCCGTACGCGATCAGATCCATCAGGTCGTCCTGAATCTCGCCTTGAACGCGATCCAGGCGAGTCAGAGCGGGGGCTCGATCTCGATCTCGATCGATCCCGACGGTCCGATGGCGGCACCTTCCGGCGTCCGGATCCGGTTCCAGGACGCGGGCGAAGGGATCTCCGAGGAGAACCTCGAGAAGATCTTCGATCCCTTTTTCACGACGAAAGATCCCGACAAGGGAACCGGCCTCGGGCTGATGATCTCCCACCAGATCATCGCCGATCACGGGGGCTCGATCGAAGTCGAGAGCTCGCCGGGCAACGGCGCGACGTTCTACGTGCGGCTGCCGAGCGCGGCTCCCTCTTCTTCTGGAGAGTCTTCTCAAAAGAAGTCGGAAGAGGGCGCGACCAGCGCTTGACGCTCGGAAGTGGATTCCAGAGAATCCGCCCGCCCTGCGCAGCTGCTGCAGGGGGGGATCCAGCAATGATCGATGTTTCGGCCCGCTTTCGATCGTTCGGCGTCCTTGCTTCCGCGCTGCTCGCCGTCGCCACGGGGCTGGCTACGAATCTGATGGCGAGCCCGGCCCGCGCCGAGCCCCCGCCGAAGCTCCTGCTGCTTCCGATCGTGGTCCACAGCGCCGAAGACCCGACCTACCTGCGCGAAGGCCTGGCCGACATGCTGAATGCGCGGCTCGCGCGGATCGGTGCCCTCGAGCTGATTCACGGCGATTCCACGACCTCGGGTACGACCCAGCTCGCCCGGGCCCGTGACGCGGCCCAGAAGCTCGGGGCCGACTACGTCCTGTTCGGGTCCTTCACGCGCTTCGGCCAGGGCGCGAGCCTCGACGTGCAGTGCGCGTCGGCGGCGGCCGGTGCCCGCGAGCCCCTGCGCGAGATCTTCGTCCACTCGGGCAGCATCGGGGACATCATCCCCGACCTCGACGAGCTGGCCGGGAAGGTCAGCCGTTTTGCCCGGGGCGAGACCGTCGTCTCCGGCAGTCCCGCGGCAGCGTCCGGCGTCGCGATCTCCGCGCGGGACCTGCAGGCGCTGTTGACCCGGGTCAAGTCGCTGGAGACCAGCGTGGCCGACCTCGAGGCCAAGAAAAAGACGAAGCGGGACTAGGCCCTCGAGCTTTGCGCTCTCGCGCGCTCTGCTAGATTGCCGGGTCTGCGATTTTCGCCCGCGCCCCGATCCGTCGGATCGGCCGCGCGGGTGGCGTTCGAATTGGGGCGGTGTAGCTCAGTCGGTTAGAGCGGCGGCTTCATAAGCCGTAGGTCCGCGGTTCAAGTCCGCGCACCGCTACCACTCTCAAATATTTGGATCTGAAAGGTTCTTTTCTTTAGCGATCCAGCGCGGAGCGGATCCGGTCGGAGATTCTGCCCGCCGTGACCTTTGCATCCGCGAGCACCTGGTCCGCACCCTTCTGGATCTGATGCCACGAATCCTCGGCGGCGGCCGACAGGTTCTTCATCAGTCGCGTCGCTTCCTTCCGTTTCGTCTGGAGTGTCTTGAGCTGGGCCTTGCCTTCCTTGCGGAGCTCGCGGATGCGGGCCTTCGCATCGGCCGCGATTGCTCTCTCTGCCTTCAACAGGCCCCGCTGGACCTCGCCGATCGACTTCTCCACATGTTTGATGCCCTGCTTGATGTCGCCATAGGCCACTTTTTCGGCCGGTGACAACCGCTGAACGACACGGCTCTTCCTGCTGACGCGCGTGCCCCGCTTCTTCGCTGCCATTCGCTCGATCTCCTTGGCGCGCAAAAGCGCGCGGTTCGATTCGGAACCATGTTAACGGCTCACGCGCCGGGCGGCTCATTGGCCGCGATGCCGGGCTGATACGTCTCGTACGCGAAGATCGGGATTTTGAGCTCGCCAAGGTGCTTCTCGACGAGCGGGCGCACGTCCTTCCAGTCGAGCCCTCCGACGCCCGTCGCAAGCCGCGGCAATGCGAGCGATGCGAAATTCTCCTCTTCCGCGATGCGGTGGAGCTCGCGCAGCGCATGACCCACGTGCTGAAGCGTCGCGCGCCCGGGCTTCGCATGGTGGCTGGGGGCGGCCTCCTGGGTCAGCAGGCTCACGATGCGCCGACCGTCCGCGGCGGCCCACGTCCACGCTTCGCCGGGCTTGGGGTGCGAGACCTGACAGTGATGCCGGAAATCCTTGACCATGGCGGGCCACCGCTCACGCAACGCGAGGGCGAGGCCCGAGTCGAAGTGATCGCTCGGCGCGACGCCATGGGCGATGGCGCGGGCCTGACTCTTCAAAATGTCTCCACTGACGAAGTGGATCATGTGCTCTCCTGATGCAGCTCGGTCGCCGGAATCGGCGAACTGCTTCGCTCTTGCTTAGCAAGCGGTGTGCCGTGCGCGCGGGCAGATTCGATCGCGGAGCCGCCGCAGCGTGAGGGGATTCGTCTCACCGGTGCGGCGTGTTGCCTCAGGTCAGGACCTCCCCTTGACCGAAATGAGCGTTTCGCTCTCCTCATGTGCACTGCGCTGCCGGAAGGGACGAGTCCGTGACCCAGGCCGTTCGCCTGCACTTCTCCGAATTACGGGTTCCGCTCAAGCTGACCTTCCGCCACGCCTCGGCCGCGCGGACGCATGGCGAGAGCCTGTGGGTCGAGGCGGCGCGCGGCGATCAGCGGGGCTACGGCGAGGGCTGTCCACGCGCCTACGTCACTGGCGAGACTCGGGAGTCGTGCCTGAAATGGCTGGCCACCTGGCAGGAGACCCTCCAGGCCGAATGCACTGGCCTCGAGGGACTGCGAAGCTGGCTCGCGGCACACCCCGACGCCGTCGATGCGTCGCCTTCAGCCTGGTGCGCGATCGAGTCGGCGCTGCTCGACCTTTTTGCACGCGAACGCGGCCAGAGCGTCGAAGCGCTGCTCGGGCTGCGGGATCCGACAGGCGGCTCCCATCGCTACTCGGCCGTGCTCGGCAACGACGAGCCCTGGAAGACGCGGCTGCTGATCGATCAGTACTGCATCGTCGGTGTCACGGATTTCAAGGTCAAGCTGGGCGGAGATCTGGAGGTCGACCGGGCGAAGCTG
>JANNQH010000164.1:0-11447 GCA_031400655.1 Deltaproteobacteria bacterium
TCAGGAAGCGCCTGCGCCCGTGTCGGTCGACCAGCGAGCCCGCCGGCAAGAGACTGACGACGAGCGCGAGCGACGAGATCAGGACGACCCGACCGATCTCCTCGGGTCCGGCGCCGAGGCGGGTGGCGAGGAACTTGGGCAGGATCAGGAAGGACGAATTCGCGTAGGCGACGCCGACCTGCGCCAGGAGCAGGACGACGAAGCGGCGGTTCCACAGCGGCGCGTCGGACGCCGAATCGGCGATGACCTCGCGGGTCAAGGGAGTCTCCCGATGTCTGGGGGCCCGATGGCAGAGGGGATGGCGAGCGAGACGGCGGCGAGGACGCTGTAGCCTGTCGGCGGGGCGCTGGGAAGGCGATCGAGTCGACGACGATAGTCTGCAAGGGCATTCTCCACGAGGTCGACCAAGCCATGAAGATCGGGGTACTCGTCAACAATTTCGGTGGCTTTCCGGAAACCGGCCGGAGTGCTCGGGCTTGTGTCGATCTGGCGCGGCAGGCCGAGCGTCTCGGCTTCGACTCGGTGTGGGTGACGGATCATGTGATCCTCCCGCGAACGATTCGTGCGACCTATCCCCATTCGCGGGAGGGATTTCCGTATACCTGGGAGCAGGACATCCACGAGCCGCTCGCGCTCATGGCCGCCCTGGCCGAAGCGACCGAGCGCGTCGAGATCGGGGTCTCGGTCCTCGTGATCCCGTACCGGCATCCGCTGCTGACGGCGAAGATGCTCGCCACCATCGACCAGCTCTCGAGCGGCCGGGTCATCCTCGGCGCCGGGGTCGGCTGGCTTCGGGACGAATTCGAAGCGCTGGGACTCGATCCCGCGCATTTCGAGCACCGCGGCACCGTCACGGTCGAGGCCCTCCGCGTGATGCAGGCCGCATGGACGGCGCAAACGACCGTCGACTTCGAGGGACGCTATTTCCGATTCTCGCAGGTAGGCGCGCGGCCTCGCCCGGCGCGCGCGACCGGGATTCCGGTCTGGATCGGAGGCGCGGGGGAGCGCGCCCTGCGCCGGAGTGTCGCGCACGGCACGGGCTATCTCGCGATCGCTTCGAGCCCCGAGCAGCTCCGCCGCGATCACGACCGTCTGCAGAGCCTGGCGGAAGCGGCGGGCCGTGATCCCGCCTCCCTGACCGTCTCGCTGATCGACGGCATCGTCGTCGGCGCGGGCCAGCCTCCGGTCCCGGGCGCGTCGATGCAAGGCGCGAGCAAGGACATCCTGAATGGGCTGGAGCGCTTCGCGGCAGCGGGTCTCGATCATCTCATCGCCGGTATCAGCCGAGCGGGCGATCGAAGCTACGACGCTACGCTCGACGCGCTCGAGCAGGTGGCTCGCGACGTTCTGCCGGCCGCTCGACTGCTCTAGCTCGACCGACGGGATCCGGGGCTCGGACGCGAGCGAAAAGAGTTCGACGCTTCGCGATCCATCGAGCTTGAATCGAGCACGCAACGAGGCAGCATGACGAACGAGACGTCCCGGCAGAAATTTCGGATCGAGAGGCGGATTCGCGCCCCTCGTGAGCTGGCCTGGGGAGCACTCCTCGATGTGTTGAGTGCGGCAGGCTACGCGGTCGAGGGGGATCCGCCGCCCCATGGCCGCGGGTCGCGCATCGCGTTCCGAATCGGGGACTACGACCTGGTCGAAGAAACGCTCTGCTTCGAGCCGCCTTCGCGACGTTGCTACGCGCTGGTCGCCGGTGCACCACTCGATGCGTACGAAGCCGCGATCGCGATCGAAGACGACGGAGGGGGATGCCGGCTCGAATGGAGCTATGTCGCAGATCCGGGGGCACACCCGGACGCGCAGACCTTCCTCGGACATGCCCGACGGGCGTTGACGGTCGCTGCCGACCACATCGCCGCGGCCTCGGAGGGCCGACACGCTTCGTCGAATTGATTCGAACCGTCGCTCGCTCGAACGGACGAGCCCCGCCGACCGACGGGCCGGTCGGTCGAACGACCCGGGACCTCAGCCGACCGGTTCGCGCCACGGGCCCGCGATGTGGCCTCCGTCGATCACGAACTGTGCACCGGTGATATAGCTCGCTTCGTCGCTCGCGAGGAAGAGTGCGAGGGCCGCGACCTCCTCCGGCCGCCCCATGCGCGGAATCGCCTGCTTCGCGAGCAACCGCTCGAGGCGCTCGCGCACCGCGACCGGCGCCTCCCGAACCATCGGGCTGTCGATCACGCCCGGATGGATCGAGTTGACTCGAATCCCCACCGGTCCCAGCTCGAGAGCGGCCGAGCGCGTCATCCCGGTCACGGCGAACTTGCTCGCCGAATAGCTCGTCATGTTCGCGACACCGACGAGGCCGTCGATCGAGGCGATGTTGACGATCGAGCCGCCCCCGGATTCCAGCATGGCCGGCTTGACCGCGCGCATCCCCAGGAAGACGCCGTGGAGGTTGATGTCGATGACGCGGCGATGATCTTCGAGAGAGATCGTATCGAGCGGCGCTACGATGCCGATGCCGGCATTGTTGATCAGGATGTCGAGCCGGCCGAACCGGGCCAGGCTCCCGGCGACGACCGACTCCCAGGCGGCGAAATCGGTGACGTCGAGGCGCTGGTAGTCGGCACGCTCTCCCAGTGAGACGGCAAGTGCCCTGCCCTCGACATCGAGGACGTCGGTGATGACGACCCGTGCGCCTTCGGCGACGAAGCGCCGGGCTTCGGCTTCGCCCTGACCACGAGCCGCTCCGGTGACGAGCGCGACCTTTCCCTCCAACCGACCCTGCATTGCGAACCTCGCTCGATCGGGCGTCATCACGGCGCATCGGCAGCAAGTACCGTGTCGATCCGCGAATCGCCACCGCGCAACGGCGAACCGAGGTCGAGACGGCCTGAGCGCGGGCGGAGGGAGCGGCTCGGCGGCCGCTGTCCCGCCCGACGATCGCAGCGCTCGCCATCGTCCGGGTCGATCAGTTGATCTCCCGATCCTCCAACGACATCACCTCGGTGAGCTGCTGCGAGTGCATCAGCAGCTGGTCGAGGACCATCGCGACGGAAGAATCGAATCGAAATCCCAGGAAGGCGCTCATCGACAGCTGGATGAAGGGATCCGCCAGGTCGGCCGGCTCGCGGGCCGACTCGATCGCGCGGCGAACGGCCGAAAAGAACGCTTCCTGCTCCGGCTGATCTTCCCCTTCGAGCAGCGCCAGGAGGGCGTTCAGGAAGGGCACGAGCATGGACCGGGCATGTCCGACGGGGTCGAAGTCCAGGGGACACCTCCTGAAATGTGTTACCGACTGGTCGAATCCTTCTGAGACCCTAGGTTCCGGGAGGCCGTTCGCACAGAGGAGGATCGCAGCATGGGGGATGAAATGAAGCTCGACAGGAACCTGAGCGGATTGATCCTCGAACGCCCGACCGGTGAGCCGGTCTCGCTGGCGGATCTCTGGCGGGAGCGGCCGGTCGTGCTCGTCTGGATCCGTCACTTCGGTTGACTGTTCTGCCGCGAGCACGTTGCGCAGTTGCGCGACCGACTTTCCGAGATTCGTACAGCGGGCGCTTCGCTCGTCCTGATCGGGAACGGGTCTCCGGACTTTGCCCGGGCCTTTCGCGAGGACCTCTCGCTCGACGAGGACATCGCGCTGCTCGTCGATCCGGCGTTGCGTTCCTATCGCGCAGCCGGTATGCGCCGCGGCTACCGCGAAGTCCTGTCCCCCCGACTCGCGACGAATGCCTGGCGCGCGCTGCGAGCGGGGCACCGCCAGGGAGCCGTGCAGGGGGATCCGTTCCAGCTTGGCGGTGTCCTCGTGATCCAGCCCGGCGGTGTCGTCGTCTACCGATATGTCTCGCAGGTCGCGGGAGATCGTGCGCCGTTCGATGAAATCCTGGCTGCTCTCGCTCCGGACTCTGTCCCGCTAGCGTCCGCGAGCGAGCCCTCCGCTCTCGTCCGACTCGGCGCCGAGGCGCTCTCGAAGGTTCTCGATCCCACGATCCTTTTCTCGTTCGATCGCACGGGCTTCGCCCGCCATGCGCTCGGCTTCGACTCGGCCGATCTCGAGCGCGACCTGACGGGCTGCCGCGCAATCGTGACGGGTGCCAATTCCGGGATCGGATTCGAGACCGCGCTCGCCCTCGCCGACCTCGGTGCCGAGGTCGTGCTCGCCTGTCGAAGCGAAGTGCGCGGCCAGACGGCCCTCGAAACGATCCGTGAGCGCACGGGCAATCGGCGCGTATCGCTCGAACGGCTGGACGTTTCGAGCCTCACCGATGTGTGCGCGTTCGCCGCGCGCCAATCGAACGAGCGCGTCGACATCCTGGTCCACAATGCGGGCATCCTGCCGAGCGAGCGGATCGAAACACCCGATGGCTTCGAGGCCACCTTCGCGACCCATGTCGTCGGACCTCATCTGCTGACGCGACTGCTAGAGCCCGGGCTCGACCGCTCCGACGACGCTCGCGTCGTCTGGGTGTCGTCGGGCGGGATGTATACGCGCAAGCTCGACCTGCGTGATCTGCAATGGGAGAGGCGCCGCTATGACGGTGTGCTCGCATACGCGCAGACGAAGCGAATGCAGGTCGTGCTGGCCCAGATCTGGGCCGAGCGGATCGGCGCCTCCCACACCGGCAACTCCGGTCCGTGTGTCGTATCGATGCACCCGGGCTGGGCCGACACCCCATCGGTCGCGAGTGCTCTCCCGGGGTTCCGCCGGGTGACGGAGGCCATCCTGCGAACCCCGGCCGAGGGTGCCGACACGGTCGTCTGGCTCGCGGTCGCACCGCGCGAGAAGCTCGAGCCCGGAGGCTTCTACTTCGACCGCAAGCGGCGGACGACTCACCTGCTCCCATGGACGCGAGAACAGGCAGCGGAGCGCGAGGCATTCGGTCGGCTCGTCGACCGATACGCTGCCCGGGATCGAGAGAAGACGGACTGAGAGGTCATCCCACTCGCCGCGGCGGCGGCGACCGCGCCGGCGCGACTCGTGGTGGCAGAGCGTATCGGTCGTGCTCGGCTGCCCTCGTGAACCCTTACGTGCCGATTCGACCCCGGGCGCCAGGCGCGCGGGCCGGGGAAGAGTCTTCGGACCGGCATGGTCTCTTTTCCGGACCACACTAGACTCGCTCGGAGCCGTGCTCGAGCTCACGTAGACGAGCGTCGTGCTGGCTGCCGTCACGAACCTTTGCGGGAGCTCTCCCAACCGATCAAGGAGCCCGACCCATGGCCTCGACCCGAACGCAATCGACCGCCGATTTCGACCTCGTCCTGCGCGGCGCCAGGGTCGTCGACGGCACCGGAATCCCCGCCTACGTCGCGGACGTCGGCATCCAGGGCGAACGGATCGCCAAGATCGGGCGGATCGACGGCGATGCAACGCGCATCATCGACGCCAAGGGCCTCGTTCTCGTCCCCGGCTTCATCGACATCCATACCCACTACGACGTTCAGCTCGACTGGGATCCGATCGCGACGCCCTCCTGCTGGCACGGAATCACGACGGTGCTCGCCGGCAACTGTGGCTTCACGCTCGCCCCTGCGAAGCCCGAGGACGTCGACTGGCTGGCGGGCATGCTCTCGCGCGTCGAGGGCATGTCGCGTCCCGCGCTCGCAGAGGGCCTGAAGTTCAAGGGCGGCGGCCACGGCGACTACTGGAAGCGCTTCGAAGGAAAGATCGGCGTCAACGTCGCGAGCTATGTGGGGCATTCGGCGGTTCGTCGCTACGTCATGGGCGACGCGGCCTCCGAGCGGCGAGCGACGCCGGCCGAGATCGAGGCCATGCAGGAGTGCGTCCGCCAGGCGATGAGGGAGGGAGCGATCGGATTTTCGACCTCCCAGCTCGCTCTCCACGTCGGCGAAGACGGCCGCGAGGTGCCGAGCAATCACGCATCCGCGGACGAGGTCGTGGCGCTGGCGAGCGTGCTCGCCGAATTCGATCGCGGCGCGTGCGAGATCATTCCGCGCAGCTTCGGCCGAGGCTACGACGATGCAGATCGAGAATTGATGCTGCGCATGCACGAGGCCTCCGGCCGGCCCGTCGAGCTGAACCTGCTCTTCCCCTCGGCCGAGGATCCCGAGAGCTGGTCGAAGTCCCTGGCATTCTGCCGGGAGGCGAATGCCAAGGGCGCGCGCCTTCATCCGCAGTTCGGAACCAACCGCGGCGGCCTCCACGTCAAGCTGTCGGACACGTTCGTCTTCGACGACATGCCCCAGTGGCGCGAAGTCCTTTGTCTCGCGGAGCCCGCTCGAAGCGAGAGGCTGCGGGACCGGGCCACCCGGGACCGACTCGAGAAGGAGTTCGCCTCCAGCGCGGGCAAGACGATCGGAGCGACCTGGCAGAACCTGGCGGTCGAGAAGGTCGTCGACCGGGCGAACCAGGCCAAGGTGGGAAAATCGATCGCCGAGCTCGCGGGCGCAGCCGGCGTTCGTCCGATCGACTGCTTCCTCGATCTCGCCCTCGGCGAGGGTCTCGAGACCTGGTTCGCCATGGTGACCGCGCCGGAGGCGGCGGCCTACATGAATCAGATCTGCGCGACCGTCATGAAGGAGCCCTTCGTGATGGCCGGCTCGAGCGACGGCGGGGCGCATCTCGCGTCCTTCGTCGGCGCGGACTACACCACGAATCTCCTGACGGACTACGTCCCTTCCGTCTTGACCCTCGAAGAGGCGATCTTCAAGCTCGCCTACATGCCCGCCGTGGTCCACGGAATCGCTGATCGTGGCGCGATTCGAGAGGGCTACTTCGCAGACCTCGTCTTGATCGACATGGAGCAGCTCGGCAAAGGCGAGACCTGGCTCGCCCGGGACTTTCCCGCGAACAGCGAGCGCTTCGTCGTCGGCTCGAAGGGCTATGTCGCGACGATCGTGAATGGCGCCGTCGTGCTCGAGCACAACAAGCATACGGGGGCGCTTCCCGGGCACGTTCTCCAGGGCGGGTGAACGCGACACTCGGGAGTAACGAAATGACGGAACGAGATGACGCCCCGCGCCTCGCAAGCGGCCAGGTCTGGGACGAGTTCTGCGACCGGTTGAAACGAACGGGGCACAAGGTCCTCGAAACCGCACCCGCCGATCCGCTCGACCGGGCCGAGGGCCTTCGTTACGTGGTGCGGCTGGCGCGCGGATTCCTGCGCGACCTCGTGGCCGATGCCCAGCCGGCACGACTTCCCTTCGTTCCGGGGGATTTCCTGAAGATCGGACTCGACAATCCGGACTACGCCTACTTCGGCGCGAAGCTCGAGGCCGGGAAGCGTTACGTCCTGCGCGGCCACCTCGGGGACGCCGCGCGGATCGGCTTCGGGATCTACTCCGGGGCCCTCGGAACCCCGACGGGCCTCGTCTGCGACGGCTATCTCGACAGCGAGAACGTCCCGCTCGACGCGCAGGGACGCTTCGAAATCCGGATCGGCCCCGACGAGGAGCCGCGCAAGGGGCTTCGAACCGGCCCGGGAACCAACAACTTCAACTCGCGTATCACCCTGCTCCACCGCGCGACGGACCGCCTGCCCGAGCTCGAGCTCACCTGCATCGATTCGACCGCCAAGCCGCCGCCGCTCGATCCCGAGGGCTTCTCTCGCGGCCTCGATCGTGTCGGGGCTGTGCTCGAAGGGACGGTCACCCAGTTCCTCGGCTGGACGAAGTCCTTCGAGGCGCATCGACACGAGATTCGCGAGATCGATCCGATGCTCTCGGCCACGGCGCAGGGCGATCCGCGCACACGTTATTTCTACAGCTACTGGGAGATCGGCGAGGACGAGGCGTTCGTCGTCGATCTCGAACCCCCGAAATGCGACTACTGGAACCTCCAGATCGGGAGCCACTGGCTCGAGTCCTTCGATTTCATGCAATTCCACACCCACGTGAACGCTGCGACCGCGGTCGCCGACGAAGCGGGCCGCGTCCGCGTCGTGATCGCGCGCCGCGATCCGGGCGTGCCCAACTGGCTCGACACGGCCGGTCACGCCCGAGGCGGCCTCGCGCTGCGCTGGGTCGGCGCCGAATCGATCCCGCATACGACGGGACGAGTCGTACCGCTGCGAGACCTGAGGACGAGCGGAAGCACGACGCGGTAGAGCGTGCGCTGTCCCCATCGCTGGCCGCGATCGAAGAGTGTCTCGCCGCTGGGGCGGATACGGGCTCGTGTCGCGGGGGTGTCGACGACGCGAGTCTTTCAGGCCAGCTCGAGAAGTACGGGTAGAGAAACCGGTCGGCTGACGTCGACCGTCGGGATGGGTTCGTAATCGAAGCCGGGCACGGGCCGCATCGCCGACACGTGATCGAGCAGTGCGTCGAGCGCGATGCGGCCCTCGAGTCGCGCGAGATACGCCCCTGGGCAGACGTGGGGTCCGCAGCCGAACGACAGATGGTCCTTCTGGTTCGGCCGGTCGATGGAAAACCGGTGGGGATCGGCGAACACCGAGTCATCTCGATTGGCGGATCCGATCCCCGGCCGGACGAGCTCGCCCACCTCGAGCTGAATGCCGTCTCCGAGATCGACCGGGCGACGGGTGATCCGGTACGGCGCCCATGCGGGTGGCGCGAATCGCAGGGTCTCCTCGACCATGCTCGGGACCAGCTCGCGGTGGGCGCGGAGTCGCGCGTAGAGATCGGGGTCGCGAACCAGGATCGAAAACATGTTTCCGAGCAACTTCGCCGTGGTCTCGACCGCAGCGACGAGCAGGATCTGCATTTGGGCGACGATCTCTGCAGCCGTCAATTTCCGGTCTCCGACCGTGGTCTCGATCAGACGCGTCAAGAAGTCGTCCGGCCGCTCCGCTGCCGCCGTTCGCTCGGCGACGAGCTTCGACAGATAGATGCGGATCGGAAGGGTCTCGGCGCCGGCACCTCTAGGCGCCAGGACTCCATCGTTCGACCACCGAACGAGATCCTCGGCATCCGACTCGAGGAGCCCCAGTGCACGAACCACGCTCCGGCTGGGGAGGTGCCGGGTGAACGATTCGACGAGATCGCCGCGACCGCTCGCGAGGATCGGGGCGATCAGCTCGACGGCGATCCGCTCGATGTCCGACTCGAAAGTCCGGGCGCGGCGCGGACTGAAGAAGGAGTTCACGATGCGGCGAATCTGCCCGTGCCGCGGTTCATCGATCTCCGGCAGGTAGAGATCCTCTTCCGACACGGGCTCGCCCGCGAAGTTCAGGGTCGCGTGGTAGGTCAAAGGATCCTGGAAGACCGCCGCGACCTGGTCGTAGCGACCCAGGAACGTTCCACCCCGTGGCAGCCGATAGATCCCGCCTCGACGGCGAATCTCGTCCAGGAAATCCTCCGGCAACCCCTCCCTGTTCCACCGGACGTCATTCGGGTCGAAATCCAACATCGGATCTCCCTTCAACTCGCCTCGGGCTCCCGGGTGCGGATCGACTCCATCAATGGCCCCTCGGCGCGCAGCACGTAGCAGGGACCGGGGCCGCTCAGGCCCCCTGCCAGTGGCCGAGCCGAGGACGAAGGAGCCAATTGATCGGAGACGGCCGCTCCAACCTGCGTCATGCCAGGGGAGAGGCTCATGAGTGCCGACAGGAGTCGGGCATCCGATTCGCGCCCTCCGAATCGCTCGATACAGAATCGGTTCATCCCACCGAATAGCGATCGACTGGCGAAGACTTCGAGATCCTCCGACCGCGGCTCCCACGCCGCGTCGCCGAAGGCCGGTCCTGGTCGACTGCGCTGTTTGGCCGCGATGGAATGCAGCTGCCAGCGGGCGAGGTCGGCAACGGCCACGAGTCGAACCTCCGCGTGGAGGGCGACCGACTCCCGCCCGCTCGCGTCACTCGGGGCGTAGTGCAGATCGGCCAGCCGAACGCTCAGATCGGTCGTCGTGCCGCCTTCCTCGAAGAACGCGTCGAAGAAGAGGCTGCGTGCACCGATCCGCTCGCCTACTGCGCGGGGCTTCGCATACCCCGGATCGTCGCGCCGGAGCGCCCGATGACTCGAGACGAAGGCATCGACTTCCTGAAGCAGCGTGTTCACGTGGGTGCAACCGAGCGGGCCTCCGAAACATCCCTTCAGCCCGGTGGAGAAGTCGGCGCCGAAGCGCATGCCGACGACGTCTTTCAGTCGGGGCATCGGATCCCGGCAGCACTCGCCCCGGGAATTCGCGTTGGGCTCGTGCATGACATGGGACTGGGCCCACTCGATCCGCTCGAGGCGCCCCGAGTCGGCCGCAAAGCTGCCGGTGAGCTCCATCTTGTGGATGATCCCCGCCATCGTGACCCGGCCGGCCAGCTCCATCAGGCCGCCCTTCCGGAGATCGAGGATGTCGGCGCGAAAATCGACGGCGCCCGCCGATCCCTGCTTCAGCGCGACTGTGAGGCAGCGCGTATGGATCGGCACTCCGGAGACTTCGAGCTTCATGGGATCCCGTTCCAGGGCTTGTGATCAGAATGGATTCGGGGAGCCGGGCGAAGCATATCCGGCCGTGAAGCCGCCGTCGGCGACGAACTCGGAGCCCGTGCAGTAAGAGCTGTCGTCCGAGGCGAGGAAGGCCGCGAGCTTCGCGATCTCCGACGGCTTGCCCGTTCGGCCCATGGGTGCGAAGCGTCGGGTATGCGTCTCGATCATCTCTTCGATGGGCCTCCGGTCCTGGCCCGGCTGCGAAGCGAGCAGCGTGTGCACGTGGCCCGGATGGACCGAGTTCACGCGGATGCCCCGCGGAGCGAGCTCCATCGCGACCGCCTTGGTCATCCCGCGCACGGCCCACTTGCTCGCGATGTACGAGATGATGCCCGGCGATCCGACCATCCCGTCGATCGACGAGATGTTGATGATGGATCCCCCGCCCGCACGCGTCATCGGATCGACTACCGCCCGCATCCCGAGGAACACGCCCGTCTGGTTCACCTCCGTCACACGGCGATAGCTCTCGAGGGACGTCTCCCAGATGCGCGACCCTTCGGCGGTCCCCGCGTTGTTGACCAGCACGTTCAGGGATCCGAAGGCAGCCAGGGTGGCCTTGATCGCTTCTTCCCAGCTTTGCTCCTCCGTCACGTCGAGCCGGATCGCCAGCGCCCGATCCCCGATCTCACGGGCGGCTTCGACCGCCGTCTTCTCGAGCAGATCCCCGATCATCACCCGCGCACCCTCGGCGACGAACTCCTCGGCCATCGCCCGCCCGAGCCCCCGCGCGCCGCCACTGATCAGAGCCACTTTGTCGTCGAGCCTGCCCATGCGAATTCTTCCTTCCTTCCTACTCATGGATGTGCCGTGACGTCCTGCGGCACCGCGTCCCGCCTCAGATCGACGGCTGCTCCACCTTGTAGAGCCGCGCCGCGTTGTCGAATAGCAGCTTGCGTCGAAGCGCCGTCGGCGCGTCCGAAAGACCCGCCTCGATCTTCTCGCGCACGTCCCCATAGAGACAGACCGGATGGGGGTAGTCGGTCTCGAACAGGATGTTGTCGACAGGAAGCGTGTCGAGCATGTGGCGCGGCGCGTATTCCTCGAACCAGTAACAGGCGTGGACCTGACGGGCGAAGTACTCGCTCGGC
>JANNQH010000165.1:0-2651 GCA_031400655.1 Deltaproteobacteria bacterium
AGCGCGTTCGCGTCGCAGGGACTGCCGGGCACGGTCGAGGGGACGATCGTGCACTATGCAGACTGGGTCTCGAACGACTTCGCGGCGATCTTGATGGGCGTCGAGACGATCCATGCGAGCACGCGGCCAGTGCCGAAGGAAAAGCGGTCCTGAGCCGGCGGATCAACAGTCCGACGCCATTCGAGGTCCGTCAGCGAATTCGGGGCCGGACGCCCTCGCCGGACCCTTCGCAGCTCTGACGGCGAGAGGCGAGTGCGACGGGGCGCGCTAGGCTGGCCTGATCTCGTACTCTTGCCTGCGTGACGGTTGGGAGAGATTGATGAAACGTGTCCGAATGTTGCGAATACTCAGCCTCTCACTGTTGGTGTGCGCGCTCGCGAGCGCCGCGTCGGCGCAGACGCCGGAGCAAGCGCCTGCTGCCGCGGAGACCACCGCGCCCGCCGCCGCCGCTGCGTTCACGGCGGCGCAGCTCGAGCAGATGGTGGCGCCGATCGCGCTCTACCCCGACTCGTTGGTGACCCAGATCCTGATGGCGGCCACGTATCCGCTCGAGATCGTCGAGGCCGCGCGCTGGACGGAGAAGAATCCGGGTCTCGAGGCGGAGGCTCTCGAAGCCAAGCTCAAGGAGCAGGATTGGGACATCGCCGTGAAGGCGCTCTGTGGCTTCCCGGACGTGCTGAAGCGCATGATCGAGAATCTCGACTGGACCCAGGATCTCGGGGACGCCTTCCTGGCCCAGCAATCCGACGTGCTCGACACGGTGCAGCGGATGCGGGGCAAGGCGTACGAGGCTGGAAACCTGAAGACCACCGAGCAGCAGGTCGTGACCCAACAACCCGACAAGATCATCGTGATCCAGCCCGCGGATCCCCAGGTGATCTACGTGCCGACCTACGCGCCGACGGTCGTGTACGGCGGGTGGTATTACCCGACCTACTACTACCCGCCGATGTACGTCGCCCCGCCCCCCGGCTACGGCATGATGGCGTTCACCACCGGCGTCTTCTGGGGCGCCGCGCTCTCCAGCAATTGCAATTGGGGCTGGGGGCACAGCGACGTCGACATCAACGTCAACCATTACAACAATTTCAATCGCAACACGAATAACAACTTCAATCAGACGAACATCCAGAACAAGTCCGGAAATACGGCCTGGAAGCACAATCCCGACCACCGCGGTGGAGTCAACTACAAGAACAGCCAGACCGCGCAGCAGTTCGGGGCCCAGGGCGGATCGAACCGCGTCACGCGCGACCAGGCGCGTGGCTACGACCGTGCGGGCGGCGCCGGTGGGACGGCCCGGAACACCCAGGCGGCGAATCGCCCTGCCGCAGGTCGCGCCACGACTCCGTCCAATGCCGCGGCCAGGACCCCGGCTGCGCGAAACACGACCCAGTCGCAGCGCCCGTCGGCCAGCGCGACGAGCGCCGCGAATCGCAGCTCGCGTTCGAACCCCAGCGCGAGTACCCGCAGCAGCGCGAATCGGGACAGCACCTTTGGCGGGTCTCGCAATCCGAGCCTCGATCGGTCGGCGAGCAGCCGCGGGAGCATGAGTCGCGGCGGCGGCGGGATGAGCGGCGGCGGAAGAATGGGCGGCGGCGGCGGTGGCGGGCGAATGGGCGGTGGCGGGGGGCGGCGTTAGCCATGAGGAAGACGACGACGATGAACCTGGATCGACTGTGCGACCTCGGACTGCACCTGGGAATGATGGCGGCGCTCGCGGCCCTCGTAGGATGCGCTCACGGGCCGGCTGGAAGTTTTGCGACGCCAGAGGAAGCGGTGCAGGCGGTCGCGGAGATCGCGGGAACCGGTGATGCCGCGAAGGCCGAATTGATCTTCGGACCGAGTGGAGCCGAGCTACTCCAATCGGGCGACGAGCTGGCGGATCGCGAAGACGCGCTCCGCGTGAAGGAGCTGATTCTCGAGAAGGTCGCCTTCGAAGCGGAAGATCCTTCGACGAAGATCGCGGTCCTCGGAGACGAGGGTTGGCAATTCCCGTTGCCGTTGGTCCTGGAAAATGGCCGTTGGCGCTTCGACGCCGATCGCGGGCGCGAGGAGCTCCTGAATCGGCGCATCGGTCGCAATGAGCTGCTCGCCCTGGCGAGTCTGCACGCGTACGTCGACGCACAGATCGAATACCGCTCGGGGAGCTGGGATGGGAAGCCGCACAGCTACGCCCGCCGTTTCCGGAGTGGTCCGGGCCAGCACGATGGTCTCTACTGGCCGGCGAGCGAGGGCCAACACGAGAGCCCGCTCGGTTCGCTCTACGCGGAGGCGTCGGATGATCGATCCGAGGGCGACGGTCCACAGCCCTTCCACGGCTATTACTTCCGCATCCTGGAAGCGCAGGGCGCGCATGCGCCCGGCGGCGCTCGCAGCTACGAAACGGCAGGCTGCGCACCAGGTCGAGTTCATCGATGAACAGGATGAGATTCTTCGGGGCGAGCGCCAGCGCCGTTTCCCGCAGGACGGTGAAGAACCGCTGGCAGGGGCCGACCTGGGCGCGCTCGTTCCACGATTCTTCCAGCGCATCCTCGATGTTCAACTGCCAGCCCACGCGGGAGAGCAGCCCAAGGTACCACTGGTCCGGCGTCACGTTGGTGCCGATGGCCGTCAGGTCCACCGTCGCCACCCAGCCGCCGCGCGTGCGC
>JANNQH010000166.1:0-7363 GCA_031400655.1 Deltaproteobacteria bacterium
TGATGTCTATTCTCGTGACGACGGGCCTGTTCAGCTTCATGCGCGCGGTCACCGACGTCGACGGCGAGACCGACGCGACCACACCTGCTGTCAAGCTCGAGCTCGCCAAGCTGCGGCCTCCGACGGAGATCGAGCCCAAGCCGCGCGAGAAGCCGAAGCTCAAGAAGCCCGACCCGCCACCCGTCGTCCCGACCTTCGATCGGGTCGACGAAGACGACGCGCGCCCCGGCTTCGATCTCGCGAACATCGCTCGGGATCTCGGAACGATTCACGCCGATTCGAGGGGCGACGGAAGCAAGGGGATCCGCGGCGTGGTCTTCCGCTCTGGTCTCGCGGACCGCGATCCGCTCCCGCTCGTTCGGGTCGACCCTCAGTACCCGCCCCAGGCTCAGCAAAAGCGGCTCGAGGGCTGGGTTCACGTCCGCTTCACGGTCTCGAGCGCCGGATCGGTCGAGGACGCGGGCGTCGTCGAATCGAGCGATCGGGTCTTCGAGAAGAACGCTCTTCAGGCGGTCGCCAAGTGGAAATACCAACCGTGCCTGCGCGCGGGCAAACCCGTCGCAGCGCCGGACCAGCGCGTGGTCCTGCGCTTCCAGCAGCCAGAGGGATAGGCGGGAAGCTCAAGCGGACCCGGGACCGACCCGCCCAGGCCGTCCGGCTGCGCCACCTGAAGTCCGCTCACCTCCGCAACAGCTGCGTCCTGACCCCCTTCATCTCCCTCGCGACCGGCGCGTAGAGCGCTTCCTGTCGCAGGCATCGCTTCTCGAACAGCTGCATCAGCTCGATCTCGTGCTTTTCCCCCTGCTGCAGCACGAACTGCTCGAGCTCCGCCTCGCGGTTCATCGGCGTCGTCTTGCGCCCCAGCAGCTTGTCGATCTCCACGGCCTCCTCCGCGTCCATCGCCGGGGCCATCGACTCGACGCGGGAGAGATAGGTCGCATTGCGCCACGTCGTGTCGAGCTCGAAGCGCTTGAACCCCTCTTCTGCCGAGCGGAGGTCCCCGAGCTTCGCGACGAGCAGATCGTGGCCGTCCGAGTAACGCGACCGGACGGGCTCCGGGATCGTCGGCGTCGGGAGCGAGATGCCCATCGAGTCTGCCATGACCTCGATGCACGCTCGCGACCAGAGCCAATACCAGCCGAGGTACTGGATCAGGTCGACGGTCTTCGGCGGATCGACGATGAGGGGCGCACACGTGAACGGGGTCGCCAGGTTGAAGCGGATGGTGTGATAGTCGATGACGGAATTGGGGATCCGCTTGCCCGTCCGCTTGAAATAGCGCTCGTAGGCGGGCAGCAGATCGCCCATGGGCTCGGCCATGTCGCGGCCGCGAAGACCCGCCAGATCGGCGGCGGGATCGCCGATGCAGGCGAGCTCCATGTCGATGAAGGTCGTGACGCGGCCGTTCTCGAACAGGAACTGGCCCGTGTCGCCCTGCAGACAGGCGACCTCTTCGCGATCCGTCGGCACGTTGCGCCGCAGCCAGTCGTTCACGAACTCGATCAGCGGCTCGGGACGTTTCTTGCCCTTGCGATACGAGCGCTCCCAGCGATCGATGTCGGAGAGGCCGAGGGCCCGCGCCCCGCGCGGTCGCTCGTAGCCGATCTCCTCGAAGCGGCGGGGGTCGATCGAGTGGAGGTCGGCCAGCAGATCCATGAAGTGGTCGAGGACGGCGACGCGCTCCGCTTCGTTCTTCGCGGTCGAGAGATCCGGGCGACCGGGCATCTTGTCCATCACGATCACCTTGGGATCGGGACAGACGCCGTAGATGTGGGGCGCGGGGAGTCCCTCGGCTTCCAGCACCTGGAAGACCTTCGCCTCCTGCTCGAAGGGATAGACGCCATGATCGAGGGCACCGCGCTCGCCGCGCAGGTAGATCGGAAGCGGCTTGCCGTCCTTCTCGGCCTCGCAGAAGTAGGCGGGCCGCCAACGCGCCTGCCGCTCGAAGGCGTGGATGCGAATACCGAGCTCGCGTTTGATCCAATCAAAGGCGCGTTGCCACTCCGGCTCGAGCGCCGCGCGGTCGGTCGAGTAGCTGTTCTTCGTCGCGTCGATTTTTCGTGTCATGCCGAAAGGCTAGACGAAACGGCGGGGGCTGCCGATCCCGGCCCTATGCCATACTGCGCGGCCGATCAGGCCGGGTTCGGCCCCGGCGCAATCGGCTCGGCGGTCGCCTCGGGAACGCTGCTGAGCGAGGGGAAGCAAAGCGCAATGAGCGAAATGGATGGCGGAGCGAGCGCCGGTGCCCTGACCCTTTTTTCCGAGGCCCGACCCCGGCTCGTCGCCGCGACAGAGCTCGCCTGGGCGTGGCATGGGCACCTGACCCGTAAAGGCCGCAGCACCTCCTACCTCTCCCATCTCCTCGCCGTTCAGGGCCTCGTCATCGAGTCCGGCGGTGGCCCCGACGAAGCAATCGCGGCGCTCCTCCACGACGCGCTCGAGGATGTCGAGCGTCTAGGCGAGCGCCGTGAGCGCGAGGGCGTGATCCGCGAGCGTCTGGGCGAAGCCGTCCTCCGGATCGTCCTCGACTGCACCGACACACTCCCCGACGAGACCGGCGCCGACAAGCGCCCCTGGCACGGGCGGAAGGAGCGTTTCCTCGCGGCGCTCGCGCGCGCTGGCCGGCCGAGCCGCCTCGTCGTCGCCTGCGACAAGCGGCATAACCTGGGCGATCTCGTCTGGGACCTGCACCACGAGGGCCCGCCGACCTTTGCCCGCTTCAACGCGGGGCCAGCGGATCAGCTCTGGTATTTCGAGTCGGTGACGCGGATCTGCGGTGACGCGATCCCGCCGCGGCTCGCCCTCGAATTCGAGCGCTTATTGGCCGACCTGAAAGCCGCCTGCCCTTCCGCATCTGGAGCCGAACGTTGACCGAAGCTGCCAAGCCGACCGCCTATCCGCCGTCCCATCACATCGTGCGCGATCTCCGGATCGCGATCGATCGCTCGTCGGGCGAGTGGCTGATCCGGATTCCGATCGGGCCGGAGATTCTCGATGCGTCGGGGCGGCCGCGCGTCGGGATCCTGGCGGTGATCGCGGACATGATCGCCGGACAGACGGCGATCCGGGAAGTGGCGCCGAGCTGGATCGCCACCTCGAATCTCTCGCTCTCGGTCGGCGAGCTGCCGAGCGAGGGAATGCTCGTCGGGCGGCCGAAGGTCCTCCGCAAGGGCGCGACGACGATCGTGATCGAGGTCGAGCTCGAGCACCGCCTCGAGCAGCTCCTCGACCAGCAAGAGAGCGGGCGGTCCGTCGGGATCACGACCCTCGGCTTCGCGATCCTGCCCCGGCGAAATGAGCTCCAGGCCGAGCTCCTCCGCTCGCGCGCCGAGGACACCGAGGGCGGCGACACGGTCTACGCCCCGCCCCCCGGCGCAGGCCTCACGAAGCCGCTGCTCGAGGCGATGGCCGTCGTCTTCGATCCGCTCGATCCCGGGACCGCGCAGATCGCTGTCGACCCCTATCTGCAGAACACGCTGGGCGCCCTCCAGGGCGGCATCGTCGCGATCTTCGCGGAGGCGACGGCCGAGCGGTTCGCCGCGTCCGTGCTCGGCGCGCCCGTCCGGGTCCGCGGCCTCGAGCTCCAGTACCTGAAGCTCGGGAAGGTCGGACCGATCCGCGCGCGGGCACGGGAGATCGGGCGGACGGCGTCGGGGCTGATCGTGCGCGTCGAGCTCAACGACCGGGGCCAGGGCGAAGCGCTGCTCACGGTCGCGACCGTCTGGATCGATCGACTCGCGCCTACTTCGAAGTGACTCGCACCAGGTGGTTCGCACCGGCGCGCGTCTCGAAGACTTCGCGCAGGCTGCAGGCCGCCTCGCGCTGCTTCACCGACTCGCTGAAATAGAATTCCGCGCGCGCCCGCTCCCGGGTCAGGTCGACCACGATGAAGCCGTTCTCGCGGAAATTCGAGTACCGCACGTGCGGGATCTTCCGCGCCGAGTCCTCGAATATCGCCCGCGCGCGGGGCTCAGTGCCGATCGGCGGCGAGCTGACGGCGGGCGTCACCAATTCGACGGCGCGAGAACCTCGGCCGCTCTCGGCATCGTACTCGACCCCTGCGCCGTCAGAGGACGGCACATCGAGGGCCCAGGCGCTGTGGACATCGCCGGTCAGGATCACGACGTCGTCGATCCCCTCGCGCTCGAAGTGCTCGATCACCTCCCGGCGATTGGCGCGGTAGCCGTCCCAGGAATCCACGTTGAAATCGTCCGAGTCGCCGAATAGCGGGGCGAACACGACCTGCTGGCCGATCACGCGCCAGCGGGTCCCGTCCCGCTTCGAATCCGAGAGCTGCGCGAGCAGCCAGGCGGTCTGGTCCGCCCCGAGCAGGGTTCGATCGGGATCCTCGGCGCCCGCCGAATCCTTCGGTGCGACGCGGGCATCGCGACCGTGCAGCCGCGTGTCGAGCATGACGAGATTCACGAGTCGTCCAAATCGGAAGGTCCGGAAGATCCCGGTCGGAAGCTCGCGGATCGGCATCCACTCGTGATAGGCGCGAATCGCGGCGAGACGCCGTGCGTTCCACGCGCCTTCGCCCCGACCCTTTCCATTGGCGTCGCCGACCGCGTTTCCTTCCGTATGGTTCTGTGCGCCGTCCTTCCAGGAATCATTCGCGCTCTCGTGGTCGTCCCAGACCGTGATCCAGGGATGCCGGGCGTGGGCGGCCTGGAGATCGAGATCGGATTTGTAGGTCGCGTGGCGGCGGCGGTAGTCCTCGAGGGAGACGATCTCGTGCAGCGGATCGGGGATACGGCCGAGCGCGGTGCCGTCGCCGTATTGACCGTTCGCATACTCGTAGAGGTAGTCGCCGAGGTGGAGTACGACGTCGACGTCGTCTCGCTGCGCGATGCAGGCGTAGGCATTGAAGAAGCCCTGGGGATAGTTCGCGCACGAGGTGACGGCGAGCCGGACCTGCTCGACCGAGTCCTCGGGGAGCGTGCGCGTGTGGCCGACGGGCGAAGGGATGCCATCACACTCGAAGCCGTAGACGTAGTCGCGGCCGGATTCGAGGCCCGCGGCATCGACCTTGACCGTGAAGTCCCGCTCCGGCAGCGCATCGACACGACCGCGAACGACGACTTCCGTCCCGCCCGCGTCCCGCGCGACCCACCACTCGACGCGAATCGCTTCGAGCGTGCGACTGGGCTCGGGCGAGATACGCGTCCAGAGGATCACGCGATCCGTGAGCGGGTCCCCGCTCGCGACGCCGTGACGAAAGGGGCTTTCGCTTTCCGCGCGCGGCGCGGCGCCCGGATGCGGATGCGGCGACGCACATCCCGCGGCGCCGCCGAGACCCACGATCGCCACACTCGCGGCGCCCGACTTCAGGAAGGCCCGGCGGTCGATGCCCACCGCGCGGCTTTCAGGCCCGGCGCAGCTTGTAGTGGATCGGCAGCCGCTTGACGCCGCCGACCAGCCCCGAATGCAGCCGGTCGACCTTGCCCGTCAGCTCGATCTCCTCGATCCGCGGCAGCAGATGGCGATAGGCGACCTGCATCTCGAGCCGCGCCAGATGCGCGCCCAGGCAGAAATGCTCGCCGACGCCGAACCCGATGTGGCGATTCGGATTGCGGTCGATCTTGAACGTGAAGGGATCCTCGAAGATCTCTTCATCGCGGTTCGCGGAGGGGTAGAAGAGCGCGACGGAGTCGCCCTTCTTGATCACCTTCCCCCGCAGCGGATAGTCCTGCGTCGCGGTCCGGCCGAAATGAATGATCGGCGAGGTCCAGCGCACGACTTCCTCGACCGCCGAGTCGAGCAGGCTCATATCCTTCTGCAGCCGGCGCAGCTCGTGCTGGTTCTCGATGAAGGCGAGCATGCCGCCGGTCGTGCCATTGCGCGTCGTCTCGTTGCCGGCGATCACGATGATGAAGCACCAGGTCAGTACTTCCATGTCGTTGAGCGGGCGACCCTGGTACTCGGCCTGGGTGAAGACCGTGATGAGATCGTCTTCGGGCTTCTTGCGGCGTTCGCCGACGAGCTTCGCGAAGTAGCCGAAGAGCTCGATCTGGGCGCGCTGGGACGTCTCGCGCGCGTCCTCCCCTGCTACCTGATATTCGGGGTCCCCGGCACCGAGGGTCTTGTTCGTCCAGTCGTAGAGCATCGGCCAGTCGGACTCCGGAACCCCGAGCAGCCAGCCGATCACCGCGATCGGAAGCGGCGCCGAGACCTCGTTCACGAAATCGCAGTTCCCCTCGTCGCCCTTCTCGTAGAGCTTCTCGACGATCTCGCGCCCGATCTTCTCGATCGGAGCGTGGATCTTCCGCAGCATGCGCGGCGTGAAGCGGCGGCTGATCTGCTGGCGGAAGTCGCCGTGCATCGGCGGATCCATCTGGATCAGGGTCGCCGGGAGATCGCGGACCTCCTCCTCGAGATGCTGGATCACGAGCCGCGGACCGGACAGGAAGAGGTCGGGGCGCTTGCCTATCTCGGTGATGTCGGCGTGCTTGGTAATCGCCCAGTAGTCGATGGCCTTGCCGGGCTGCGTCTGCCAGGAGACCGGTTCCTCGCGCCGCAGCCGCGCCCAGATCGAGTGCGGGTAGCCGTGCTGGGCGTAGTCTTCGGGATGGACGAGTCGGAAGTTGGCGGGAACGGGATTCGGGCTGGCGACCATCTTCGCAATTCCTTGAGCAGTTGGACCGGCGCCGGACGCTCGCCTCACGGCGCGCGGTCGGACGGCGGTCGAGGGTATCGGGGGTATCGGGCGCGAGTCGATGTGGGACGGCCCGGACCGCCCGTGCCGCATTCTCGCCGAACGAACGATCGTTCGTCAACCCTGCCTATCTATCCTCGGGCGGCGGCAGTCAGGTCTTGAGCTTCCGGTAGCCGAAGAGCAGCAGCAGCGCCCCGCCGGTCGCCACCACGATCCCGCCGAGGCTGAAGCCACCAACCGTCGCGATGCCCAGCAGCGAGGCGATGAAGCCCCCGACGAACGCGCCGGCCACCCCGATGGCGATCGTCACGAACACGCCGCCCGGGTCGTCGCCCGGCATCAGCCACTTCGCAAGCACCCCGACGATCAACCCGAGCAGGATCCAGCTGAGAATTCCCATCGAAGACCTCCTCGAAGCTCTCCGAAAGCCGGAGCTTCAGTTTGGACCTTAGCGTGGTCCCGTTTCGCCCAACGCGATCGCGCGGACCCTCGTCAGCTCGGGTCGGGCTTCGGCGTGTTCGGCCCGCTCTCCGGGAGCGCGGGCTTCGCGATGTAAGCGGCGTCAAGCTCGCCGGTCAGCGCCCCGAGAAAGGCCACGATGTCGGCGATCTGGGCGGGCTCGAGAGTGAGCCCGACCTGGTGGTAACCCATCAGTCGCACCACCTCGTCGAGGGTCGCGATCGATCCGTCGTGGAAATAGGGACCCGT
>JANNQH010000167.1:0-2767 GCA_031400655.1 Deltaproteobacteria bacterium
GGCCCGTGGGCGCCCACATCGACCATCACATCGGACCAGCGGCGAAACGCAGCGAAATCCGAGCTCGGCACGCCGAGCAGCTCCGCGATCATGAACATCGGCAGCGGAATCGCGATCTGCTCGACGAAATCGAAGGGCTCACCCTTTCGGATCGAGGCCACGCTCTCGCGCGCGAGCTCGCGCACGCGCGGCTCGAGCGCCGCGACCATGCGGGGCGTGAAAGCGCCGATCGCGAGCTTGCGATGGCGGTTGTGCTCCGGCGGATCCATCCGGATGATCGACGGCGCGTTCTCCAGAATGGACGTCTGCCCCGCGAGTCGCCCGCGGATCTCGAAGAGCTGGGTCCCATGCGCTGATGAAAAGATGCGCGGCCGCCGCGAGATCTCGACGACCTCGGCATGTCGGGTCGCACACCAGAAGGGTCCATCCGGATGCCAGTGGAGCGGGTCCTCGGCGCGCAGCCGGCGGAAGGCTGCATGCGGGTCTCCGAGGTAGAAGTCGACGCGGTCGGGCGCGAAATCGTTCGGCATGGATGGGGAGCCTCCTGGGGTGGGAAGCGCCAGGCTGACACATGGGTTTACATCTGTCAACCAATCGAAACGAGCGTAACGTCAGCTCAGCGAATCGCCCCGGTCTCTCGCAGCGACGCGATCTCCGCGTCGTCGAGCCCGAGGTCCGCCCGCAGCACCTCGTCCGTGTGCTCTCCGATGAGCGGCCACTTCTCCACCGGCCCCTCCGGACTCGCCGAGAACTTGATCGGATTGCCGTGGATGCGCACGACCCCCGTCGGTGTGTCGGCAGGAATCTCGAGGATCATGTCGTGGGACTTCACGTGGGGATCGGCGAGCAGGTCGTCGCCTTCGTAGCTCGGCCCGGCGACGACGCCCGCCTCCGCCAGGAGTCGACTCGCCTCGACTTTCGTCTTGTCGGCCGCCCAGGCCTCGACCGCGGGCCGCAGCACGGGCTCGATCTGTGCACTCCACTGCTCGCGGGTCGCGAAGCGCGGATCCTTGATCCATTCAGGGTGGCCGATCGTCTCCGCAAAGCGCTCGAACTGGTGGACACGGCCGACCTGCATCACGAAGATGCCGTCCCTGGCCTTGAAGGATTCGAGGATGCCGGGCCAGGCGGCGATGCTGTTGTCGGTGACGCCGATCGAGGGATTGAAGGCGACCATGTCCATGATCGAGATGATCGCGTCGAGCATCGCGACGTCGACCTTCTGTCCCTTGCCCGTCTGGTCGCGGCCGCGCAGCGCGGCGAGCAGGCCGATCATGGCGAAGAGGCCGGTGCCGATGTCGCCAATAGCGCCGCCTACTCCGATATTCGGTCTGCGGCCTGCCTCGGGACGGAACGAATAGAAGCCGCCCATCGCCTCCGCGACACAGGCGTAGGCGGGCCAATTGCCGTAAGGCGTGGGGCGCAAGCTTCCGAAGCCCGAGGCCGACACGTAGATGAGTCGCGGATGGATCTTCGCGAGCGCTTCGTATCCGATGCCGAGGCGCTCCATCGTGCCCGGCTTGAAGTTCTCGACGACGACGTCGAACTTCGGAACGAGCCGGCGTACCAGTTCGGCGCCGCGCGGGTTTTTGAGGTCGATGCCGATGCTGCGCTTCGAGAGATTGTTGCGCAGGAACGTGGCGCCCGGCGTCGAGCCGTCGACGTCGCGGATGTTGGGCAGCCCGGCGCGCCCGGACTCGCCGTCCTTCGGCGACTCGACCTTCACGACGTCGGCGCCCATGCGCGCGAGCAGCTGGGTACCGAAAGGCATCGCCTGCATCTGCTCGACGGCGAGGATGCGGAGGCCGGTCAGGGGGAGGGGTTGGGCGGTGGGGGTCGGCATCGGGAGGAGGTTCCTCGATTGGAAGATAAGGGTCGATCGGGGGGTGTGGGGCGCGAGGCTAGCAGCCGGCGGGTGCCCCGGCGTTCCGATGGCGGTCCGTTCGCCGGGTCGCGATGCGGTTCCCCTCGGTTATGCTGCAGCAATGGGCCAGGCTTTCGTCACCGAAGACCGCGATTCTCGTTTGACGGCATCGGTTCTACCGAATGGCGTCGTCGCCTTCGTCAAACGCGACTGCCCGACCTGCGAGCTAGTCGCCCCCGTCTTGGCCGCTCTCTCCAAACGCGTCCCCCTCACCGTCTACACCCAGGACGACCCCAACTTCCCGCCGTCCCTCGCCCCGATCGACGACACCGATCTCTCCATCTCCTGGCACCACGAGATCGAAGCCGTGCCGACGCTCCTCCGCGTCGAAGACGGCCGCGAAGTCGAGCGTGCAGTCGGCTGGCAGCGGGGCGAGTGGCAGGACCTGACCGGCGTCGAAGGCCTGGGCGCAAACCTCCCCGAATGGCGCCCCGGCTGCGGCTCTCTGTCGGTCGACCCGATTCGCGCGCGCGAGCTCGACCTCCGCTTCAACGGTTCCAAGCTGAAGGCACGCCGCGTCGAGCTCGCGACCCTCGAGGACGAGCACGAGGCCTGCTTCGATCGCGGCTGGAGCGACGGGCTTCCGGTTGTGCCGCCGACCGAAGCTCGCGTAATGGCAATGCTCGCCGGCACCAGGCGCGCCCCCGACGAGATCGTCGCCGTCGTGCCCCCCGATCTCGTGCCGTGCACGGTCGAGAAGGTCGCAATCAATGCCGTGATGGCGGGCTGCAAGCCCGAGTATCTCCCGGTCGTGTTGACGGCAGTCGAGATGGCCTGCACACCGGAGTTCAACATCCACGGCGTGCTCGCGACGACGATGTCGGTGGGGCCCGTCCTGATCGT